>NZ_JAGGDL010000047.1:0-25312 GCF_017653575.1 Pseudoalteromonas sp. K222D | reverse complement strand
AAGAAGCAGCCTAGTCTCTAAGTCAAGGCTGTAGAAGCCCATTGATCGACACGGAGTGGCGTCGATGGGTAGTTCACCTTAAGTTTCACTCTGTATTTAAACCCCCAAATATACGCCATATAGCTAACGCTATTGCACGCTTTTTAATTTTACTGGCTAGCGAAGTAGAGCCTAAGTTAGTTTATTGCACAAAAAAGCCGAGCTGCAGCTCGGCTTTTGAAATTCATAATATGTTTTGTCCTGGAATAAACTAAGTTTATTCGCGGATCTGACCGTCGCCATTAACTAAATACTTTTCAGTAGTTAGTGACTCAAGGCCCATAGGTCCGTAGGCATGTAGCTTAGACGTTGCAATACCAATCTCGGCACCTAAGCCCAGTTGTGAACCGTCTGAAAAACGCGATGAAGCGTTAACAGTTACTACCGAAGCATCAACACTACGTTGGAATAACTCTGCCGTAGCAGCGTTTTTAGTACAAATTACTTCTGTATGGTGCGAACCAAATTGCGCTATGTGCTCTACAGCTGCCGCAAAACTTGGAACCACGCGAATGGCTATTTCTAAATCTAAATACTCTTCACCAAATTCATCGTCGCCCAGTACTGTTGCATTGTCAAAATACGAAGCTGCTTGGCTATCGGCATTAATTTTAACGCCTTCTTGACGTAACACTACCGCACACAAGTTTAAAAACTCATCGGCAATATCTTGATGTACAACTAAGCCTTCTAAAGCATTACACACGCCGGTGCGTTGCGTTTTACCATTAAGCAGTAGGTTAATTGCCACTTCAAGGTCGGCGTCTTTATCAACATATAAATGACATACACCTTTAAAGTGTTGGATCACTGGAATTGTGCTGTTTTCGGTTACAAAGTTTATTAACCCTTCACCACCACGCGGTATAATTAAATCAATGCTGTCACGTTGCTGCATTAATTCCATTAATAAGCCACGATCGGGGTCAGGAATTACCGAAATAAGTGCCTCTGGTAGATTATGCTTTGCTAGCACGCTGTGCATTACGCTAGCAATTGCTTGTGAGCTTTTTAGTGCTTCTTTACCGCCGCGTAAAATAACGCTATTACCCGATTTAAAACACAATGCACCCGCATCTGCGGTTACATTTGGGCGCGCTTCGTAAATCATACAAACTACGCCTAGTGGTACGCGCATTTTACGAATTTTAATGCCATTTGGACGCTCGGTAATATCGCGTAGCTGACCAACCGGATCATCTAAGCTTACTATCACTTCGATGCCTTCAGCCATTGCTTCAACACGTTCATCGTTAAGCGTTAAACGGTCAACCATTGCTGCTGCTAAGTTATTGTCGCGTGCCGCGGCTAAATCGCTTTCGTTTTCTTTAATAATAAATGCTTTTTCTGCACGTAGTGCTGCAGCCATGTCCAATAGCACTTTATTTTTTGTCTCGGTATCGAGTAACGCTAACTGATGAGCAGCTTTTGCTGCCTGGCGTGAAATATCCGTAATTAAACTCATGACTTCTCCAATAATGCGATATGTTTTTCAGATATAACAGGTCCAATTGAGTCCTGCATTTTTTCGCTGAATTCACTCTGTTCGTTGTCAGCAATAAAGCTCAACAAACAGCTACTATAATTTGCGGTTGCTTTGGCTAAACGCGTACCATCTTCACTGCGTACTAAAATAGTGTCACCAATTGCGAATTCGCCATGCACGGCCATTATTTCATCGCCACGAATACAGCCTGTTTCGCCTTCGAGTGACTTATCAAACGAGCCATCTACAACAACTTCACCCTGCTCATTTGCAGTGTGCGTCATCCAATGTACAGAATCTTGCATTGGTTTTTCGTATGGTAAGAAAATAGTCCCAGGGTTTTCACCTGCAAGTAAACGCGTAAATGTCTCTTCTTTAAAGCCGTTAATAATATAAGTTGAAATCCCATGTGAGGTTGCTTTTTCAGCCGCTTCAATTTTGGTTTTCATACCGCCTGTACCAACTGCGCTAGTTGCACATCCTGCCATAGCATAAATAGAGTCATCAATTGATTTTATTTCAGGCAGTAAAATAGCATCGTCATGCAAGTTAGGGTTTTTATCATATAACCCATCCACATCTGAAAATATAAGCAGTGCGTCTGCATCAGCTGCTGCTGCAACCATAGCAGATAAGTTATCGTTATCACCTACTTTTAGATCATCGGTTGTTACTGCATCATTTTCATTAATAATAGGTAACACGCCGTGCTCAAGTAAAGTAAATACAGTTTCGCGAATACTTTGATAGCGTTCATGATCACGTAAGTCACCGTGGGTTAATAATAATTGAGCTGATGGAAAGTCAAAAAACCTATCCCACATTGCTATCATTTCTGTTTGACCTGCGGCAGCCATTGCTTTTTTCATCACGACTGAACGTGCTGTATCTGATGGGAACAAATGTGCCCCCGCAGCAACTGAGCCTGACGAAACTAAAATAACTTCAATACCACGAGCGCGACAGCGAACAATAAACTGTGCAATGGTTAATATGTAACGTGAACGGCAGCCATCTTGATCCGGTGCAATTAAAGCACTACCTACTTTAAGTACTATACGTCGCCAATTTAACTTATTCATAAATGTTCAACTTTCCATTTTATTTGCGCTCATACAATGTGATGAGCTAAAACTAGTTAGCTAGGTTTAAAACATAGCTTCGAATTTGGTTTATCATTTAAAAACACTTTTTTACACACGCAAAGCGACTCTATCTAAAACTGTTGTTATAGATTTAAGCGCAAGTACTAAATAGCAACAACTCAACGGTGTTGAATAGTACTAACAAAAAATTTAAAAAGTGTTGTTTATGTATCGCTGTAAAAGCTGTGTGTGGCTTTTTTATTAACAACATACATAGAGCCTCTTAAGTCAGATACACCAACAGATAGGGTGATGACTTAAGGACCGAGATTTAACCGCCACGATGGGGGCTAAATATTGAAAGGTAATAATTCAACTCAAACCTTTATTTATTTAAATAGTTAAATAAACTTGTTTAGCAAAATCATACCAAAGAGTTCGGTAAATGATATTTATACTGCTCAAACCCTTAAATCACTACAAAACAGTATTATACCGCTTTAATGTGACTCTAATATTAATAAGTTATTATTTTAAAACAACCACTTAATTAGACAACTAATTGTTTGAACACGAAGCATAATACGCTAAAACTGCAGGTAAAATCAAGGTTAAAATTCAAACTAAGTAAAATGCAGCTTGTTTTTCGAACTGTTTTTATATTAATTATCAAAAAGTTAAATCCTTTTTGTAGGGTATTTATTAAAATTACTGATAAAATAACAGACTTTAAAACCCGTAATATCTGATAAACAGCTAAAATTCTATTAGCAAAATTTAACTTATCCGTGTATACCCCTGTATTATAATTAACATAAGTTATACTTTTATCTATCATATTCACAAGGAATTCTTATTCTATGTCAGCAATTTATATAGCCGGTATCGCACTTTGCTCCGTGCTTGCCCAGTGGGTCGCATGGGCGTTTAGAGTCCCTGCTATTCTGTTTTTATTGCTTACAGGACTATTATTAGGGCCATTTACTGGCGTACTAGATCCTGACGCGCTTTTAGGCGATTTACTCTTTCCTGTTGTGTCACTCAGCGTTGCTATTATTTTATTTGAAGGCTCTCTCACCCTGCACTTCAGAGAATTAAAAGGCATCAGTAAAGTAGTCAGAAACCTGTGCTCTATTGGTATGCTCACTACGTGTATAATTATTAGCTTTAGTGCCTATTGGCTATTAGAGCTTAACTGGCGGGTAGCTGCTGTGCTCGGCGCTGTACTTGTTGTAACGGGTCCTACTGTTATTGCCCCTTTGCTAAACTCTATGCGACCAACTCAAGACATCGACCGAATACTACGCTGGGAAGGCATTGTTATAGACCCTATTGGTGCTCTTTTTGCCGTATTAGTTTTCGAAGCCGTGATGTTAGTTGGCGAAGGTCAAATATTTAGCCATACCATTATCGCGCTAGTTAAAACCTTAGGTGTAGGCTTAACAATTGGTGTTGTTGCAGGTTGGCTTACTACACAACTTATGCGCCGAGAGTGGCTACCATTTGAGTTGCATAAGTTTGGCATTTTAGCCCTAGTGCTTATAAGTTTTTCAGTGTCTAATCACTTAAGCCATGAATCAGGTTTATTAGCGGTGACTGTATTTGGTATTTGGCTTGCAAACCAAGATGATTTAGAAATTGATTCGGTGCTTGAGTTTAAAGAAGATCTATCGATGATTTTAATCTCAACACTGTTTATTTTACTTGCAGCAAGGTTAGAACTCTCTGATTTAATGATGCTAGATAGCGACGTTTTTATATTTTTAGCTATCGTGCTATTTATAGCTCGCCCTGTGTGTATTGCAATATCGACTTTTGGTACTGACCTACCAATGAAGTCACGCTTAGTACTCGCTTGGATTGCGCCACGCGGTATTGTTGCCGCAGCTGTTGGTTCTGTATTTGCGCTGAGCATGATGGAAGCTGGTGTTGCTGATGCAGAAAAAATGGTGCCGCTCATATTTACCGTTATTATTATTACCGTGGTGCTGCAAAGCCTAACTGCCATCCCTTTAGCTAAACTGCTTGGTGTACGTCAACCATCACCAAGTACCATTTTAATTATTGGTGCAAACCATGTATCGCGTGCTATTGCGCGTGGCTTAAAAGATCAAAATATTCCTGTGCATTTATCTGACCCTGCATGGGAAAACTGTAAAATGGCCCGTATGGATGGCTTGCCTTGTTACTACGGTAATCCGCAATCTGAACATGCTGAGCGTTACTTGCCTTTAACCACTATTCGTAGTGTGTTGGCACTGTCACCAAATCGCCATCACAATGCGCTAGGTGTACAGTATTTTTCTCACTTACTTAATGATAAAAATGTGTTTTCGCTACGCTCATCTTCATCGCATGCTAAAGCGAATAAAGACAGCGCGACTTTCTTATCGCGCCAAATTTTATTTGGTGAAAACGGCTCTTATGCACGCTTAAGCAGTGTGATAGCGAAAGGCGGTAAAGTAAGTGCTACCCGTATTTCTGATGAGTTTAGCTGGGAGCAATATCAAGAAATGAACCCAGAGGCAATTCCACTGTTTATTCTCAAAGGGGATAAAGATGGCGATGACGATGCGCCAGTTAAACTTAGACCCTTTACCAGTGATATGGAAAAACCACCGCAAGAAGGTGAGCGCATTGTTGCTTTGCAACCGGCTAAAATATCACTACTAAAAGATTCACAAGCAAAAGCTAAAGAAGAAAGTTAACACTTTTATTAAAAACTAATAAAAAGGCCTAACTCGCAAGAGTTAGGCCTTTTTAGTGTATTTTTGGTATATCAATATGCTTACATAGGTAGGCGAGCACGAGCCACAACGCTGGCTGGCATTTTTTCGGCTAACTGAGCTAATAAATGCGCAATTTTTTTATGTGTATTGGCATCTGCAACCTTGGCATTAAATAACCAACGATACATATCTTCAAAGTCGCGTGGACTGCCGTAGCCTTGGTTAAATAACTTAACTAAGCGAAACTGCGCTTTTAAATTTCCCTGCGATGACGCTTCACGCAAATAAGTGATTGCCATTGCTTTATCTTGTTGTACCAAACGCCCAATGTCGTAGTAACGCCCTAACTGCTCTAAAGCCGCTGCTAAGCCCTGCTCAGCCGCTTTTTGCATATAGTACACACCTAACTCTACATCGCGATCAACACATACGTTATAGGCTAGCATATCGCCATATAAAAACTGATACGATGGTAATGCCATTTTATTGGCTCGCGCTTCTATATCTTGTACTAACTGGCAATCATCTGCCTTAACCCGGGCTAAATGGGTGTTTTTATTAATTAGCGAAATTAACTCAGTCTCAGTATACAGTGGCACTGCTGCTGCCGTTTCTTCTGCTAAGCTATTGCTGCTCATCAATAAAGAGAGTGTCATTAATGGTAATAACAAAACTGAATGACTAAAAAGTAACTGCATCTTTATCACTTATAAAAATAAACCTATTAAATACTATACAAAGATCGTTCCAAAATTAATATTTAACCTGAACTCTAGTTAAGAGGTTTACTAACGTATTGAATCATAGTTATATTTAATTTTATTTTCTCTAGCCAGAGGTTTTCAGTGAAAACAAGGCGAATTTACGCGTCAATAGCTGGCCTATTGCAAGTAAATTCAACGCAGTTAGCGCTGAAAATAGCTGCTTGAGATAAGTTTATTATCCGGATCTCAGGTTATTTATACTCTATTGTTATTTTTAGACATAAAAAAAGCTGCATTAAGCAGCTTTTTTCAAGTCTAGTTGATATTACGCAAACGGATTGCGAAGTATCATAGTTTCTACACGATCAGGACCAGTAGAAATAATATCAACAGGAACACCTGTGAGCTCTTCAATACGCTTAACGTAATCAATCGCTGCTTTTGGTAAACCATCAAGGCTAGTTACACCAACAGTATTTTCTGACCAACCAGGCATTTCTTCGTATATTGGCGTTACTTTTTCGTAACCTTCAGCTGCTAATGGCGTTACGTTAGTAACTGTGCCATCTTCAAGCTTATAACCAGTACAGATTTTAAGTGTTTCTAAGCCATCTAAAACATCAAGCTTAGTTAAACAAAAACCAGAAATACTATTGATTTGCACTGCACGACGCATTGCTACGGCATCTAACCAACCAGTACGACGAAGTCGACCAGTGGTTGCGCCAAACTCATGGCCTTTATCGCCTAAGTGCTTACCAACTGGGTCTTGCTTATCAAGGCCGTCGTAAAGCTCTGTAGGAAAAGGGCCTGAACCAACACGTGTAGTATATGCTTTAATAATACCAAGCACATAATCAAGGTGTAGTGGGCCAAAACCAGCACCAGTAGCAACGCCACCAGCTGTAGTGTTAGAAGACGTTACATAAGGGTAAGTACCATGATCGATATCAAGTAACGTACCTTGTGCGCCTTCAAACAAAATGTTGTCGCCAGCTAAACGCGTTTGATCTAAAAGCTCAGTAACATCAACAATCATCGCTTTTAAAATATCAGCAACGGCCATTGCGTCATCAAAGGTTTTCTGAAAATCAACAGCATCTACTTTATAGTAATTAACTAAAGTAAAGTTATGGTATTCAAGAACTTCTTCTAGTTTTGCTGCGAATAGTTCAGGATTAAATAAATCCCCTACGCGCAAACCACGACGTGCCACTTTATCTTCGTACGCAGGACCGATACCACGGCCAGTTGTACCAATTGGCTTATCACCACGTGCAGTTTCACGGGCTACATCTAATGCAACATGGAAAGGCAAAATTAATGGACATGCAGCACTGATTAAAAGACGCTCGCGTACAGGTACGCCACGTGCTTCTAACATGCCAATCTCTCTCATTAGCGCTTCTGGTGATAATACAACACCATTACCAATCACACATTTAACATTGTCACGTAATACACCCGATGGAATAAGGTGCAGAACTGTCTTTTCACCGTCGATCACTAAGGTATGGCCAGCATTGTGCCCACCTTGATAACGAACTACTAAAGATGCTTTATCTGTAAGGAGGTCAACTACCTTACCCTTACCTTCGTCACCCCATTGGGTGCCTAATACAACAACGTTTTTACCCATTGTAACTTCACTTAAAAAAATTAGGACAAGATTTTACCAGAAAACAAAGCCAAAGTTCACCCCGTTTAGCTTATATTTTCCGCTCGTATATTTATATGTATAAATATTAACTAATAACCACATAGATAACAGTGGTTTAATGCATTAAATCTGTTTCAATAAAAAGCCCCACTAAACGCGAGGCTTTTAAGATTTAAATATATTGGTTAGCTTTATTGTGCAGTAGCACCTTTCATATATTTAAAGAAGTCGCTATCTGGTGAAAGAACCATTACGTCTTGCTTGTTTTTAAAGGTTTGTTTATACGCCTCTAACGAACGAACAAAACTAAAAAACTCAGGATCTTTATTGTACGCATTAGCATAAATAGCTGCTGCATCTGCATCACCTTGACCACGTACTGTACGTGAATTACGCTCAGCATCGGCAAGCATTACCGTTACACGACGATCAACGCCAGCACGAATAGTTTCGGCTTTTTCTTGACCCTCTGAACGATGCTCTTTAGCAACCGCAGTACGCTCTGCACGCATACGCTGATAAATCGAGCTACTTACTTCTTGTGGTAGGTTTATTTGCTTAACACGCACGTCAAGTACTTCAATACCTAGCTCGCGGGCACTTTCTGAAGCTTGTACTAACGCCTCTTCCATTAACTCGCTACGCTCACCCGACACTATTTCACGAATAGTACGCGTACCAAAGTTAGTACGTAGACCGTTATTTACTTTTTGTTCTAGCAGCGTTTCAGCATATTGCTTATCGCCACGAGCACGCAAGTAAAAAGCACTAAAGTCGTTAACACGCCATTTTACAAACGAGTCAACAATTAAGTCTTTTTTCTCGCTCGTTACAAAGCGGTCTGGTGTACCATCAAGCGTTTGAATACGTGCATCAATACGACGTACTTGGCTAAAAAATGGTACTTTAAATTGTAAGCCTGGGCTGTACACTATGGCTTGATCATCACTGTCTTTTTGTACTTTACTGAATAACAAAACAATTGCTTTTTGCCCTTCAGGTACAACAAAAACTGACGAGAAAGACATTACAATGGCAGCTAATAGTATGACTAAACTAAAGTTTTTCATTATTGTTATCTCCCATCATTAAAACGATCGTTGTTAAAGCGGTCATTACCACTATTAACAGAGCTGTTACGTGACGTATTTACTTTGTTACGTAAATCTTGAATATCACTTGAGCTAGGAAGTGCAACACGGGTTGCTGTGCCTTGCTTTTCCATAATTTTATCAAGTGGTAAGTACATCATGTTGTTGCCACCTTTTACATCAACAAGTACTTTAGAGCTATTGCCTAATACTTCTTGCATTGCATCAATGTATAAACGTTCACGAGTTACTGTTTTAGCCGCTTGATATTCTGGTAATAGCTTTTCAAAACGAGCAACTTCACCTTGTGCCTCAAGTGTAATACGCTCTTGATAACCTTCGGCTTCTTGAGTCATACGTGTAACTTGACCACGAGCACGAGGTTCAATTTCACGCGCATATGCTTCAGCTTCACGGATAAAGCGCTCTTCATCTTCTTGTGCAGCAATTGCATCATCAAACGCATCTTTAACTTCAGCCGGTGGACGAGAATCTTTAAAGTTCACGTCAGTCACAATTAAACCTAAGTTATAAGGTTCAATAACCTTGTTCAGCTCATCCCATGTATTTTGGCGCACAACCTCACGGCCGTTTGTCAGTACTTGGTCCATTTTTGCATGGCCAACTACATAACGTAGTGCACTTTCTAGTGCTTCTTCTAAGCTACTATCAGCATTAGTTACACTAAATTTATACAAGTATGGGTCAATAACACGATATTGAACTTGGAACTCAACGCTTACTACGTTTTCGTCTTCAGTTAACATAAAACCAGACGTTGATAATGAACGAACAGCTTCAATATCTACTGGTATTATGGTTTCAATAAAGGTCATTTTCCAACGCAGACCAGGATCAGCAATACGATCATACTTACCAAATTGAAGAACCACACCACGCTCAGCTTCTTTCACGGTATAAATACCACTGAGTGCCCATACAATTACAGCAATTATAAGTATAAATGAAATACCGGCTCCGCCAAGTCCACCGCCGCTACCATTGCCCGGTTTTTTGCCGCCAAATAAGCCACTAAACTTGTTACTGAATTTACGCAGCACCTCGTCTAAATCAGGTGGGCCTTGATCTCGTCCGCCTTTGTTATTCCACGGATCTTTATCATTGCCATTATTACCCGGTTCATTCCAGGCCATAGCTATACTCCATTGTTATCTAAATAAATAAGGAAATTGAGTTAAATCTAACAAATCTACTGCGTTTCTTATACAAAAACCGACATTAATTACATCAATTTTTAATCACAGACGATAAAACCAGCAATTTCAGGACCAAATTCTTTAATTAAACGATTCCACTCAACTATAGGTAACCTAACATCTAACAGCCAGTTACCTTGTTCATCAAAGCGCTCGTCGCTTACCGCACTTAAACTAAATAACGACGATCTTAACCGTCCATATTGTGGTGCGAGCAATAATGTTTCGCTAAGCATTTGTTTAGCAAGTAATTCGCTAATAGCTTCGCTAAGTAACTCGCAACCTTCGCCGGTTTGAGCAGAAAGCCATACCCTTATAGGTTGGCCTTCATCATCGCGATCAATACGCGCAGTAATATCATCCAGCGCATCAATTTTGTTATAAACCAATAATTGCGGTACTTCATCAGCTTCAATTTCTTTGAGTACTGATTGTACTTGTTCAATATTTTCTTTTAGTCGTGCATCTGCCACATCAATAACATGCAGCTGTAAGTCGGCTTCTCGCGTTTCTGTTAGCGTCGCTTTAAATGCCGCCACTAAGTCATGCGGCAAATGGCGAATAAAGCCAACAGTATCGGCTAAAATAACCGGACCAACATCGCCTAACTCAAGTTTTCGTAACGTTGGGTCAAGCGTCGCAAACAATTGATCTGCAGCATAAACATCTGAGTTTGTAATACGATTAAATAATGTTGATTTACCCGCGTTAGTATACCCTACTAACGATACAGTTGGTATTTCGTTACGGCTACGAGCTCGTCTACCTTGCTCGCGCTGTACAGCAACTTTATCTAGGCGTGCACGAATATTTTGCAGGCGGGCGCGCAATAAGCGTCTATCGGTTTCGAGCTGTGTTTCACCTGGCCCACGTAAACCCACGCCCCCTTTTTGACGCTCTAAATGCGTCCAACCACGAATTAGTCGCGTGGACATATGACGCAATTGCGCCAGTTCAACTTGCAACTTACCTTCGTGGGTACGTGCACGTTGCGCAAATATATCAAGAATAAGGGTGGTTCTATCAAGCACACGACATTGCAAAATGCGTTCTAAGTTACGCTCTTGGGACGGTCTGAGTTGATGATTAAAAATAACGACATCGGCATTGTGGATTTTAACAGTCTCAGCTATTTCTTCTGCTTTACCAGTTCCGACAAATAGTTTCGGATGTGGTGCTTGACGGCTGCCTTGCACAACCGCCAAACTACTAACACCAGCAGAAGATACCAACAATTCTAATTCGTGAAGATCTTCGCGATCCCCCTCTTTAGGAAAGTCAATATGAACTAAAACTGCCTGTTCGCCAGATTTATAGCGGTCAAACAAGCATCACGCTCCTAATTTAAATGTTTCCAGCTTCAGGTTCTTCAGTGTCGTCATTTTCTTGAACACCTTGGAAATTAACTGCACGAGCAGGAACAACTGTTGAAATTGCATGTTTATACACCATTTGATTTACGGTGTTTTCTAGTAAAATAACAAATTGATCAAATGACTGAATTTTACCTTGTAATTTTATGCCATTAACCAAAAAGATTGATACTGGGATGCGCTCACGGCGTAGTGCATTCAAAAATGGGTCTTGTAACGATTGGCCTTTTGCCATGTTATTATTCCTTCGTTCTAGGTGTTATTATAATTAAGTGGCTGAACTTATTTAACAAAGCTAAATTTTATTCAACTACTACTAGCTTAGCGAACTTACTACACGATGCAAGTTTTCTTCATCACCCGTTGTTAACCATGTAACATCAGGCCAGCTTCTTAACCAAGTTAATTGGCGTTTAGCCAATTGACGTGTAGCCGCAATGCCGCGAAATACCATTTCATCATGGTCAATTTCACCCGCAAGGTAATCCCACATTTGTCTATAACCTACACAACGAATAGAAGGCATATTGGGGTGTAAATCCTTACGTAGATATAGGGTCGAAACTTCATTTTCAAACCCCTGTTCGAGCATTATTTTAAACCTTTTTTCAATTCGCTGATGTAATTCACTGCGCTGCGTTGGCGCAATAGCAAATTGATGAAAAGTATAAGGTAAAACCGGCTGTTTTTGCTTTTGCAGCTCGGTCATGGTTTTACCTGTTAATTTGTATACCTCTAAAGCACGATTAATTCTTTGTGAATCGTTTTCACTCATTTTTTGCGCTGCTTGCGGGTCTATTTTTACCAGTTCTTGATACAAATGTGGCCAGCCATATTGCGCAGCTTGCGCTTCAAGTTCGGCTCTTATTTCCACGTTCGCTTCTGGCAGTGGTGATAAACCATCAATCAGAGCCTTGAAGTACAACATGGTGCCGCCAACTAATACCGGCACCTTACCTTGCTGATGAAATTCATCTATTTTTATTATCGCATCACGTCTAAAATCAGCAACTGAATAAGTTTCACTTGGGTCAAGTAAATCAATTAAGTGATGTGGGGCACGTGCTAACTCTGATGCATCGGGTTTAGCCGTGCCAATATCCATACCCTTATATACTAACGCTGAATCAACACTAATTATTTCGGTATTTAAATACTCGCACAATGAAATTGCCAACGCCGTTTTACCCGCTGCAGTTGGACCCATTAAAAATATGACTGGTAAATTACTCAACACGAATACCTTAATCTAATTGCGTTAAATAGTGCTCTATATCTATTTTAACTGCTTTTACACGCAAACGTTCAATTGTTTGCGGATTATTTTGCATGCGGGCTTGCTGCGCTAAAAAGATATTGCTGGAATAAAAACGCGCTGGTGTGTGCTGCATCTGCCACGCCAACCAGCTTTCTATGTTTTCAAGTGGTGCTTTACACGCTTCCAGCAGGCTTTCAACCGCGCTAGTAACGTCTAATAAATATAAGCACGCGGGAAGTTTTTTAACCATCACAAACTGTTTTTCAATAATTAGCTCAAAACCTAATAGCGTAAACCAAGACTGTTGCGCTGCTATTAGCTCACAGTCTTGCTTGGATAAATTAACCCGTACTGGCAACAACAGCGCTTTGCCCTCTAAGCTGCCCTGCTCTTTTATTTGCTCATGCCAATCATCAACTAATGCATATTTAAAATGTGAGCAATACAATTTCTGCTCGCTGCTAAACACACACACGCCTTCGTTGATGCTGATAATAGCAACCGTTTTTAAAGCAACTGCCTGCTCCACAGCGTGTGACTGGTTAACCCCAACAGATACGTGAGCACCTTGGTCAAAATGCGCGGCATGCTGCTCACTCACGCCCTGATAAAAAGCATTAATATCATGATGATTAGTACTAGGTGCAGCTCTGTAGGCGCCGCCACTCCCTCCCGCACTACGCGAACCTAGCGAAGCGCCGCCAGAACTGACACTATGAGATGGTTGCAATTGCGATTTAGGATAATCAAATACCTCACCCGACTCAAAATTCCCAGTGGGAGAATGCGCAGTGTCTGTCTGACTAAATGCCGTATCGGCTAGGTTATTTAAAGGCTCATTAGTAAACTCACCTTGCAGTGGCACAACAACTTGTTTAATTGCTTGTAGTATAAAGTCGTGTACTAAACGCCCTTGATGAAAACGTACTTCGTGTTTTGCCGGATGAACATTTACATCAACTTGACGAGGATCAATATCAATATAAATAACAAAACCGGGTAACTCTTGGGCACCACTTACTTCTTCAAATGCTTGGCGAATAGCGTGCAGTATAAGCTTGTCGCGCATCATACGATTGTTTACATAGGTATACTGCACGGTGTTAGCAGAACCAACCGGCAATACCCAGCCATGGAGCTGCAAGCCCCCCTCGCCCGATTGAATATGCAAGCCTTGCTCAGCAAATGCTTTACCCGCCACTTGCGCTACACGGGCAATTGCTTGGCTAGGATCAGTTTTAGCACGGTACTGCCTGACTACTTTTTCATTATGAGTAAGGGTAATAGATACATCAAATCGACTCAGCGCAATGCGCTTTATAAGCTCATCAATATGGCTAAACTCTGTTTTTTCGGTACGTAAAAATTTGCGCCGGGCTGGCGTATTAAAAAATAAATCTTTTACTTCTATGGTGGTGCCATCTGGGTGCGCTACTGGTTTTACTTGCACAGCCATATCGCGACCTTGTGCAAATGCTTGCCAAGCGGCTTCTTGATGTTTAGTTTTTGAGCTTAGCGTTAAGCGCGAAACGGAACTAATTGACGCCAGTGCTTCGCCTCTAAATCCTAGTGAGCAAATATTTTCTAAATCATCGAGGGATTTCAATTTACTGGTTGCATGGCGAGAAAGCGCCAATGTAAGCTCGTCTTGAGCAATACCCACACCATTGTCACGAATACGAATTAGTTTGTGCCCACCTCGCTCAATATCTATTTGAATGCGTGTAGCACCAGCATCTAGGCTATTTTCTACTAATTCTTTTACCACCGACGCGGGGCGCTCGACCACTTCACCTGCAGCAATTTGGTTCGCTAAACGTGCGGGTAGTATTTCAATACTCATTCAACTTCCTAACAAACATGGCTCTAATGATAAGCAATTAACTTTGCGGTATATCGAGTTCTTGGCCAATAAATAAGGTATTAGAGCTTAATTTATTCGCCTGCTTTAACTTGTTTATAGTTATGCCGTAGCGACTCGCTAACATGCTTAACGACTCCCCCGGGCGAACTTTATGCTTGGTTGGATATTGCGACTTTAACTTGGCAAATAAAGAATCGTCAGGTGGATTTTTTAAATAATAATTTTTAATTGAAGTAAATATAGCTTTGGCTAAACGCTCTTGGTGATTAGCACTTTTTAGCAATTTTTCTTCACGGGGATTAGAAATAAACCCTGTTTCGATTAAAATAGAAGGAATGTCTGGTGACTTTAATACTGCAAGACTCGCATGTTGAGGGTCTTTTTTATGTAACTTTGCCACCTTACGCAGCTCTTTTACTACTTCATCAGCAACGCTCAAACCGGTTTTCATCGAATGATCCATCGACATATCAAGCAGTGCTTGCGCTAAGTACTTTTCATTGGCGGCATCTTTTATTACATCTGCCGCGCCACCTAAAAGCTCAGAGTGTTTTTCTTTATCTTCAATCCATTTACCTATTTCTGAGTTAGCACGGCGCAGTGATAACACCCACACTGAGGCACCATTTGGACCTGGGCTCGTAAATGCATCAGCATGAATAGAGACAAAAAAATCAGCTTTTTTCTCACGAGCACGATTGGTGCGGGTATTGAGCTTTACAAAGTAATCGCCGCTGCGCACCATACGCGAAATCATCCCGCGCTCAGAGTCAATCATCCTCTCTAAGCGTTTAGCTATTTGTAATGTAATCGTTTTTTCATAGGTACCCGATGGGCCAATTGAGCCAGGGTCTTCGCCACCGTGACCAGCGTCAATCGCAATAACAATATCGCGCTCTTGGCTTAATTGACGGTTTTTAGCCGCTGTCTGCGCTGGTGATACTGCTGTGGATGATTCACTTTTATCATATAGATCAACAACCAACCTGTTTTTATAGGGGCCCGTTGGTGCTAATGCAAAAACCACAGGCTTTACCGGGGCACTCAATTCAAATACAAAGCGCACGCTGTGTTTATTTTTTGGTTTAGAATAACGAAGCTTACTAACAATTTGATGCTCAGGCGGAATACCGGGTAACACTTTAAGCTCCCGTGTTTGCTCTAAATCAACCACTAAACGGCTAGGATTTTTAAGCATAAAATAACTAAAGTCAGGCTTTTCAGTTAAATCAAATACCACCCGAGTGCTATCGGGAGATGGCCAAACGCGCACACTATTAATGGTATTTTGTGCCCATAGCGACGAACTCATAGTGATAGCTACAAGATAAATAAAGAGTTTAATTACACCGCGACTCATGTTGATAGTGACTGCCTTAACTATTTTATTATTTGTTATATAACCAATATTATTACTCTGAGGTTAAGTTATTTAGTTTTTCAATAATTACGCTACCACGCTCACTGGCACTATTAATAACGATATTTCGCTCATCGCCTACATAGCTTAAGGTAATATTTAAATCTGGCACAGGAATAAACTCTCCGCCTTTTTCTGGCCATTCAACCACACAAATTGCTTGCGCTGAAAAGTAATCGCGTATTCCCATATATTCAAGTTCTTCTGGATCGCCTAAACGATACAAATCAAAGTGGTAAACATTAGCGCGCTCCAGCTCATATGGCTCTACTAAGGTATACGTTGGACTTTTAACCTTACCTGTATGGCCAAAACCTTGCACTATGCCACGTGTAAAGGTGGTTTTACCCGCGCCTAAATCGCCATGTAAATAAATTACCGCACCTTGCTCTATAATAGCCGCAATTCGATTGCCCATTGTTACCGTGGCAATATCATCACTCAAGTGAGACTTAAAACTACGTGACATTATTACCTTTACCTCAAAAATTTATTAAAGCGCATATTTGTTAATCATACCAGATTATTTATTTAAGGTGATACAGCCAATTTTTAAAGATAAAAAAACCGGCTAAGCGCCGGTTTCTATTAACGAGGAATTATAGTCCCAATTTTTTCTCAAGATAGTGGATATTAGTCCCACCATTTTGGAAGTTTTCGTCTGCAAGAATTCTTTTATGCAGCGGAGTATTGGTTTTAATACCGTCGATTACTAATTCATTTAGTGCGTTACGTGCACGAGCAATTGCTACGTCACGGTTTTCACCGTAAGTAATTAGCTTACCAATCATTGAATCGTAATGTGGTGGAACCGTGTAGTCAGCATAAATATGGCTGTCCCAACGAATACCTAAACCACCCGCAGGATGAAAACGTGTAATTTTACCCGGTGACGGAATAAAGGTTTCTGGGTCTTCTGCGTTAATACGACATTCAATTGCATGGCCGCGAATAACAACATCATCTTGAGTGAACGACAATGGCTGACCAGCAGCAATTTTTAGCTGTTCTTTAACTAAATCAATACCTGTAACCATTTCAGTAATTGTATGCTCAACCTGAATACGGGTATTCATTTCGATAAAATAAAACTCGCCGTTTTCGTATAAAAACTCAAACGTACCAGCTCCACGATAACCAATTTCAATACAGGCACGCGTACAGCGCTCACCAATAAATTTACGTGTTTCTGCTGTAATTCCTGGAGCGGGTGCTTCTTCAACTACTTTTTGGTGACGACGCTGCATAGAACAATCACGTTCACCTAAATGCACAGCATTACCTTGGCCATCAGCTAAAATTTGTACTTCGATATGACGTGGGTTTTCAAGGTATTTCTCCATGTAAACCATACCATTACCAAAGAACTGCTTCGCTTCTTGCTGGGTTAATGCAATTGAATCAATCAGTTCAGCTTCGCTGCGCACAACACGCATACCACGACCACCACCGCCACCAGCGGCTTTAATGATTACCGGATAACCAATGCGCTTAGCAATTTGCATATTGCGCTCTTTGTCATCTGATACTGGACCATCTGAGCCTGGTACACACGGAACACCGGCTTTACGCATTGCTGCGATTGCAGAGACTTTATCGCCCATAAGACGAATTGTATCGCCAGTAGGACCAATAAATACAAAACCACTTTGCTCAACTTGATCGGCAAAATCAGCATTTTCTGCAAGAAAACCATAACCAGGATGAATCGCTACAGCGTCAGTTATTTCAGCCGCGGCAATAATACGCGGAATATCTAAATAACTTTCTGTTGCTGCTGGTTTACCAATACAGATGGTTTCATCTGCAAGCAATACATGCTTAAGATCGCGATCTGCCGTTGAATGCACAGCAACCGTTTTGATCCCAAGCTCTTTGCAGGCGCGCAATATACGAAGTGCAATTTCACCTCGGTTTGCAATGACTACTTTATCTAACATTAGAGTTGGCCTTTTAGGTTGCGCTATTATTCAATGATGAATAAAGGTTGATCAAATTCTATTGGCTCGCCATTTTCAGCTAAAATAGCTTTTACTGTACCAGCTTTGTCTGACTCAATTTGGTTCATCATTTTCATTGCTTCGATGATACATAATGTATCGCCAACTTTAACTTGAGAACCAACTTCTACGTATGCTGGCGCTTCTGGTGAAGCTGCAGCGTAGAATGAGCCAACCATAGGTGATTTAACTTGATGACCTGTAGAGGCTGCTGGAGCAGCGGCTTCAACTGCTGCTGCAGGAGCTGCAGCAACTGGAGCGGCAACTGGTGCTGGTGCATATTGCTGTGGCGCAAACTGAGCATAGCCTGGGCCTGCACTCATGTTATTACGATTTATACGTACTGACTCTTCACCTTCAGTGATTTCTAGCTCAGCAATACCTGACTCTTCTACTAATTCAATAAGTTTTTTGATCTTGCGAATATCCATAAACGGCCCGCCTATTAGTTTGTGTGTTTAAAATTAATTTGAGTTTTGCAATTGGTTTACTGCAGCTTCAAGCGCTGCGTGATAACCCATTGCACCTAATCCACATATTACGCCTTGCGCCACATCAGAAAAATACGAATGATGGCGAAACGCTTCACGTGCGTGCACGTTGCTTAAATGCACTTCAAAAAACGGAATATCAACACTTAACAATGCATCACGTAATGCGACGCTCGTATGCGTAAATGCAGCAGGATTAATAATTATGTAATCAATCGCTTGCCAAGTATCGTGAATACGCTCTATCAGTGCTTGCTCACTATTACTTTGGAAGTGCGTTAACTCAACATTTAAACTATCAGCGGCACATGTTAGTTCGCTCATAATTTCGCTTAGCGTACGTGAACCGTATTTATCTGGCTCACGTTTACCTAGCATATTTAAATTTGGGCCATTTATAACTAAAAGCTTGAATTTTGCAGCCATAATACGCGATATATCCTATAAGTAATGAGTTAAGCAGTCGTTAGCTAATTTTTTACAAAAATGTGAGTATAAAAAATAAGATAACAACAATTTCTCACGTTAACCAACTATTATAGTGATTTCGACGTAAATAACAGCAAAATACTGGTCTTATCTCTGTATTGGGTACAAGCATTGAGGCAGTAGTAATAGCCCCACCTTTAAATTATGGGGGGCTATTATATTGCTACTTTACGCTGGCGCGTACTGTAGATAGGTGCTGAGCAAAATCTCCAGCAGTCAAAAAGCCGGTAACACGTTGTGCACTTAGCTCCTCTCCTTGGGTATTAAAAAACAAAATACTCGGTAAACCAAACACCGTATATTCTTCCATTAGCTCGATTGTTTTGTTATCGCTATCGGTTAAATCGACTTGAATTAGCTCAAAGTGACTAAACTCATTTTGCACTTTTGCATCGGGAAAGGTGTAATGCTCAAATTCTTTACACGCAATACACCAATCAGCATATAAGTCGACCATAACCAGTCGGCCTTGCTCATTAGCGTGAGCAACGGCTGCTTTTAACTCAGTTAAATTGGCTACTTGCTTAAACTCATTACTTTGCGCACTTACTTGCATTGTTTGCATGTGTACTGGCCAAAAATAATTTTTAGTTAAGTTAAAGCCACTAACAACGAGTAACGTTGCAGCAAACCACAGTGCTGTTTTTAATTTTCCTTGTGTTTGGCTACTTTGCCAGTGATGCAAGTAAAGCGCGGTTGCCAAGGCTAATACTCCCGCCATTAATAAAATAACATCGGCATCTAAAAGGCGCTCAAGTAATATAAGTGGCACAACTAGCATAATAAAGCCAAATAGGGTTTTAACTTGTTCCATCCAGCCACCGGCTTTAGGCAATAGCTTTCCGCCCGATGTACCGAGTAGCAATAATGGCAGTCCCATCCCTAAACTCAGTACATAAAGCGTTAATCCCCCCACTAAATAGTCGCCACTTTGTGCTACAAACAATAGCGCCGCTGACAAAGGTGCGGTGGTGCAAGGCGAGGCAATCAAGCCCGATAATACGCCCATTAAAAACACACCAACGTAGTTGCCACCTTTTTGGTTATTACTTACTTGGGTTAACTTGTTCATCATGCCACTTGGTAGCTTTATTTCGTACCAACCAAACATCGACATTGCTAATAATACAAACAATAAACTAAAGCTAATAAGTACATAAGGGTGCTGCAAATAACCTTGAACTTGCCCGCCAAGTGCGGCCACAACCAAACCTAATGCCGCGTAGGTCACTGCCATACCTTGAATATATACAAATGATAACGCGAAGGCTTTTTTAGTTGAGAGATTTTTTTGCCCAGCAATTAAGCTCGACAAAATTGGAAACATTGGAAATACACACGGTGTAAAAGCCAGGCCAACACCAACAACAAAAAATATCAGTAAATTAGTAATTAGCCCTTGGCTTGCTAACTGCTCGGTAAAGGTCAGATCTTTTTTAGGCGCATTGCTTGTCGGCGCATTAGCCTGACTTAATGCTGTAAATGCGTTTGCAGAGGTTGCACTGTGCGTAGCATCATCAGCATTTTGCAGCTGTTCACCGGCAATTTTGTTTAGCGGAATACTAATAACTTCAGGTGGGTAACATAACCCAGCTTCAGCACAACCTTGGTAACGCACTTTTACTACTGCTCCCTCAGTTACATTACTGAGCTTACTAACAATACTAAGTGCATTAAAAAAAACTTCTGTTTTACCAAAGAACTCATCTTCGATAACTTCTCCATTACCTAAGTCGCCTACTTCTATATTCGCGCCTTTGGCAATAATCTCTATTTTATTTTTATATAAGTAGTATTCAGGTGCAATATCCCAGCCTATAAATAAAGTATTATCTTGCTGATCAAAATCAAATACAAATGCTTGGTCTACTTGTAAAAAGGTTTGTTGTGGAGGTGCAAGTAAATCACCAAGTATATTATTAGCCTTAGCTGGAGCCGCTAATAATGCAACCAGTAACAAAAAGAAAAAACGCATTAATTAAGTACCTCATCCATCCAATTAAAATAAGCTAGGTTACCCGTTGCCACATCAACAACCTGGATCTCTGGCACTTCGTAGCTGTGTAATGCTTTAATAGTTAAAAATACATCGTTCATTTTATCTAACTTTGTTTTGATCAATAGTTTAGCTTCGGTTGCCTCAACTACTTCACCTTCCCATATATAAATAGAAGCTACCTTTGGTAGAATATTCACACATGCAGCCAGTTTTCTCTCAACTAATGCTTTTGCCAGCTCTCTTGCTTCATTTTCATCTTTGCAGGTAGTAAAAATAAGTTTAAATTGCGCCGCCATAATGAACCTTTATGTGTTTAATAATGTCTGTAAGCATAGTATCTGATAGCGTATGTAATGTGTAGGTGCTATAACTGCAAAAAATAGTAATAGCGCTTACTGTATCCTTGAAATTAGACCGCTCCACCCTCACTTATATTTCATCAACTCTTTTGAGTTTCATTATTTAGAGAGCTTTATGTTTAGATTTTTATTTGTGTTGTTTATCATTATTCCTATTATTGAAATCGCCTTACTTATACAAGTAAGCGAGGTAATAGGTGGTTTTTCGACAATTGCGCTAGTAATTATTACCGCGATTTTAGGCGCAAAAATGGTAAAACAACAAGGTATGAGCGCGCTACAAAAAGCACAAACTCAAATGGCCGAAGGGCAAATGCCTGCGAAAGAATTATTTACTGGTATATGCGTTATTATAGCTGGCGTATTATTGTTAACGCCTGGCATTATGACCGACGTTTTTGGGCTACTATTATTAACGCCAGTAATTCGCAACAAACTGGCAGCCGGCCTTGCTAGCCAAGCTACTGTACGTATGAGTGCAGGTATGCAACAAGGTGGTTCACCATTTACCCAGCACAGTCAAACTGAGGCAGATCCTCATCAAGTGAACAAACCGACCATCATAGATGGTGAGTTTGAACGAAAAGATTAATTTTTTTAATTTTACGCTTGGATTTTGGCGTAACACCCCCATTATTGAATGCAACCAATATAAGCTTTTTTCTGCCCTTCGCAGAAACTGTTAGGAGAACTAAATAAATGAATATTCGTCCTTTACATGATCGCGTGATCGTTAAGCGTCTAGAAGAAGAAACAAAATCTGCTGGCGGTATTGTATTAACTGGCTCTGCAGCTGAAAAATCAACCCGCGGAGAAGTTGTTGCCGTTGGTAATGGTCGCATTTTAGAAAGCGGTGATGTTAGAGCATTAGAAGTTAAAGCCGGTGACACTGTGTTATTTGGCTCATATGTTGAGAAAGTTGAAAAGATCGAAGGTCAAGAGTACCTGATCATGCGTGAAGATAATATTTTAGGCATTGTAGGCTAAACCTACTTTTCGTTTATAAACATTTAAGAATTTAGAGGAATTTAAAACATGGCAGCAAAAGAAGTACTTTTTGCAGGTGACGCACGCGCTAAAATGCTAACTGGCGTAAACATCCTGGCAAACGCAGTAAAAGTTACATTAGGTCCTAAAGGCCGTAACGTTGTACTAGATAAATCATTTGGCTCTCCAGTTATCACTAAAGATGGTGTATCTGTAGCAAAAGAAATCGAACTTGAAGACAAGTTTGAAAACATGGGCGCACAAATGGTTAAAGAAGTTGCATCTAAAGCTAACGATGCAGCCGGCGATGGTACAACTACCGCTACAGTACTTGCACAGTCTATTGTAAACGAAGGCCTTAAAGCTGTTGCAGCAGGCATGAACCCAATGGACCTTAAGCGCGGCATCGACAAAGCAGTAATTGCTGCTGTTGCAGAGCTTAAAGCGTTATCTGTTCCATGCTCTGACACTAAAGCAATTGCACAAGTAGGTACTATTTCAGCTAACTCTGATAAAGAGATTGGCGACATCATTGCACAAGCAATGGAAAAAGTAGGCCGTAACAGTGGTGTTATTACTGTAGAAGAAGGTCAATCACTAGAAAACGAACTCGATGTTGTTGAAGGCATGCAGTTTGACCGTGGTTACCTATCTCCTTACTTTATTAACAGCGCAGAAAAAGGTACTGTTGAACTAGATAACCCATTTATTCTACTTGTAGATAAAAAAATATCTAACATTCGCGAATTATTACCAACATTAGAAGCAGTTGCTAAAGCAAGCAAACCACTACTAATCATCGCAGAAGACCTTGAAGGCGAAGCACTCGCTACATTAGTAGTTAATAACATGCGCGGTATTGTTAAAGTATCAGCAGTGAAAGCTCCTGGTTTTGGCGACCGTCGTAAAGCAATGCTACAAGATATCGCTGTATTAACTGGCGGTACTGTGATTTCAGAAGAAATCGGCCTTGAGCTTGAAAAAGCAACAGTTGAAGACCTAGGTACAGCTAAGCGCGTAATTATCACTAAAGATGATACAACTATCATTGATGGTGCTGGCGAAGAAGCAGGTATTAACGGTCGTGTTTCACAAATTAAAGCACAAATTGAAGAAGCAACATCAGACTACGATAAAGAGAAACTACAAGAGCGCATGGCTAAACTAGCTGGCGGTGTTGCAGTAATCAAAGTTGGTGCTGCGACTGAAATGGAAATGAAAGAGAAAAAAGACCGCGTTGAAGATGCATTAAATGCAACTCGTGCAGCGGTTGAAGAAGGTGTAGTACCTGGCGGCGGCGTTGCACTAGTTCGTGCAGCAAGTAAGCTGGTTGATTTAGTTGGCGACAACGAAGATCAAAACCACGGTATTAAAGTTGCACTTCGTGCAATGGAAGCGCCACTTCGTCAAATCGTAACAAACGCAGGTGACGAAGCTTCAGTTGTAATTAACGCAGTTAAAGCAGGTTCAGGTAATTTTGGTTACAATGCTGCTACTGGCGAATACAATGACATGATTGAAATGGGTATCCTAGATCCAACTAAAGTAACACGCTCTGCACTACAATTTGCAGGGTCTATTGCGGGTCTAATGATCACTACCGAAGCTATGGTAGCTGAAATCCCTAAAGATGATAGCGCTCCTGATATGGGTGGCATGGGCGGTATGGGTGGAATGGGCGGTATGATGTAAACCCCACCTAAACCTCCCGGTTAAAAAAACCCAGCCTCGGCTGGGTTTTTAATGTTATAGAAAAAATAAAAAACTAACTATACTCTTAGTCACTTAAGTACTATTGCTTAAGATAGTTGATTATTGAGTTGCAAATAAAAATTACTTCAACGTATTCTAGTGCAATTAAGCTTATGCCGAATCATACTCAGAGTAAGTTTTATTTACATAAACATTATTAAGGATATTGAGTTGAATAAAAGACCTGAAATAATCATCTCATCATTAGATGCAGATAGACTATATGATTTAATCGAATCATTGCCAGCAAACAGTTTTGCGGGTGAAAAAGAACTTGAAGCAGAATTAGGACGAGCAACTATAGTTGATCCTAAAGACGTTCCAGCAACTATAGTTACCATGAATTCGACGGTAAATTTTGTTGTAGAATCTTCAAAAGAAGAATTTAATTTAACTCTTGTCTACCCGAAAGATCTTGACGCTAGCGGCCAAAAAATATCAATTTTAGCCCCTATAGGAGGCGCTTTACTTGGGCTATCACAAGGAGATGAAATTGAATGGCCTAAGCCTGGTGGAGGTTTAATAAAAGTAAAAATAAAAGAAGTAACCTACCAACCTGAAAGAGTCGGCGAACTACATAGATAATTTAACGAAGCTAATAAGTAGCTCCTAGCGCATTAAATTAATTAAAAACCCAGCTCATGTTGGGTTTTTAGTTTGCGCTATCATTTTAGCTCAAATCATTTCACAATATCACTTCCATAAATTTACTAACTGTTAAGCGTGATAATAACCGGGAGTTAATTCCAGCAACCCATTAAATATTCTAATTTATAATTAGTGCAGGCCACTAAACTCGATAAATTGCTTGTCGTAGGTAAAACTGAGGCAATTATAGCTCCCACCTCACTAAGGATATAATACGGCAACACTTGCTAATTACCACAGATGCTATGCCATCCGGACAGCACCCAGTGGCCATTGCTAGTCACCCATATGGAAATATATTGATAGATATGTAAAACCTGCCAATGATACTCTTACCTCCATATTTGCCATAGCTTAATCCAGCTGAGCAAGTATTAGCATGGATAAATATACTCACTTAATAAATAGCATTTGCTATCGATGCACTACGCAGTAGAAAAGCAACAATCTAGCTATTTTTGATGCTCTTTTATCGTCGGGAGTCGCTGCGCTCGCCCGACCTACGTGTTAGGTGTTGGATGAGTGTCCATTAATTATACGAACCTCACTTTCCTGCAGACGTAAAAAAGCCCGAATCGTTAAATTCGGGCTTTCTACAATTTGGAGCCTGGCAATGTCCTACTTTCACATAGCAAATGCTACACTATCATCGGCGCTGTTT
>NZ_JAGGDL010000046.1:0-26781 GCF_017653575.1 Pseudoalteromonas sp. K222D | reverse complement strand
TAACAATAAAGCAACACAGCTTGAGCGCTTATAGCAGCATGATACCGGGAGGTCTACATGGATAACTTCACGGCCTCTTTACCTTTAATGCTGAAACAATTAAAGCTTAGCACCATGCTTCAACAGTGGAATACCCTGGGCAAAAAAGCGATAGAAGAACAATGGAGCCCACAGCAATACTTATCTGAGCTGTGCCATATTGAACTTGCGACACGCGATGATAAACGCCTTCAGCGGCTTTTAAAAGATGCAAAATTGCCAGTGGGTAAACACCTTAGCAGCTTCGACTTTACCCTTGTTGATGGGGTTAGTAAGCCCCTTGTTGCTGATTTAATAAATCAGCCGGATTGGTTGAAGCACGGTGGCAATATATTGCTATTTGGCGCCAGTGGTCTTGGTAAAACGCATATCGCCAGTAGTATCGGTTATGGCCTTATCGAGCAGGGCCATAAAGTTAAGTTTGTTGCCGCGTCAGCGATTGTTCAACAACTCCAGCAAGCAAAGCGACATTTACGCTTGCAAGACGAACTTGTAAAGCTCGATAAATACAGCTTATTAATCGTTGATGACGTTGGTTACGTTCGAAAAACTGAACAGGAAACGAGCGTGCTGTTTGAATTGATAGCCCATCGCTATGAGCGACACAGCATGATCATCACATCAAACAAATCATTCGAACAATGGGATGAACTATTTGATGATTCAACGATGACTGTCGCGGCAATCGATCGCTTGGTTCATCACGCAACGATTATTCATTGCGAAGGTGAAAGTTACCGACGCAAAACAGCGCTCAATAAGAGCAAATAAAATTCGGTGTCAACCGGCCAAGATAATTGACGCGGAACCGGCCAAGTTAATTGACGCTAGATAACTCATTTTATATCCACACTTTAATAGCGATCCAAAAGCAGGATGGTTCGATAAAAATTTAAAACGTAAAGTCTCACCACTTAATTACGATAACGTGGTGATGATCACGCCATCAAAAGAATTTATAGCAGGCTTACCCTACGGGAAAATTCCAGATAGAAATGATTTTACCGATCTAGATGCCGACACACGCATTAAATATTGGAATACAGTATTTAGTGAAACAGAAAGATTAGCAGAGGCGTTTGATGAGAAGTTATATAATAATTTTAAAATAATACCAATTGAATAAATTGCCAATTTTGCTGATGCAATGAAGCATTTATTGTTATATAAAAGGGCTAGTTTACATCGCGATTATATAGTGATGTAAACTAGCCCTATGGTTGGTTTTGATTGCTGTGTATTTAAATAAAATCACGGAATCGATGGGTTATTGGGATATTTCCTCTATATATTCTTGAAGCCTGGCTTGCGCATTTTCTTCACCAAATAGAATATGACATACCTCTTGTAGCCCCGGATCAGAGAGGATATCTTCTTTACGTACAACCAGTGATATTTTAGAGCGGCGACGTAAAAAATCACTTAGTTTAGTTACCATTTCTCGTTCGGCAGCATGTTCAATTTCAACACGTAAATACTCTGAATTTTTAATTAGAAGCTCAGCTTTTTCAGGAACTTCTCGAATTTTTTCTAACATGTTAATTGCATTTCTTCCGTAACGTCTCCAAAAGCGTTTGCTGAGTACTTCAGTAGATGTTTTGGGAGTTAAGCCGTCTAAATTCATTAGCTTAGCACGATGCATAAATTCATTTTTGACAGTATCGTCAGGCTCGCCGTACCATTTGTAATCCTCGTAAGGAAGGTTAATACCAAGCTTTTTGATTAACTCAGCAACTTCATCACCGACATTGATACAATCAGTTAATTTCCCACCAAATATAGAAAGGTATTTTTTCTCATAGTTAGTGTCGATTGCGTGTTTGCGCGATAATTGCACCCAGTCAGCCTTACCATTACCATCTTTTTTAATTGCTAATGGCCTTACACCACATCGTTCAGCTATTATATCGTCTTTTGTGAGCTGTTTATCCAGTTCTAGTAACTTGTTCGCATTATCTAACACAAACTTTCTATCTTCATCAGTAACATGCGAATGTGGGCTTTCAACTTGTGTATCAGTTGTACCAATACAAGTTTTAGGTCCCATAGGGATCACGAAGAATAGTCTGCCATCGTCAGCAAAAAATGTAAGTACTTTATTACTGCTAGTAATTTTATCAACAATAAGGTGAATACCTTTTGAAAATAAATGGTGATGTGCTGTAGTTTGACTGTTAGTAATATTAATAGGATCAACAAAAGGGCCTGCGGCGTTTATAATTACTTTAGAACGTATCGAAAATTGTTCTTTCGTTATTTCGTCCATTGCATTTGTTGTCCAAATATCATCTGTACGGTTTGAGCCTTGTGCACTTACATAGTTAGCACCGATACAGCCATGGCTCATACTAGAGCGAATAAAGTTAAAAACAAACCGGGCATCGTTGTCTAATAAAAAGCTGTCTGAATACTCAAAACCGGCTTCTACATTTGTAGTGTTGACGACTGGCTCTAATGATTTAATTTTTTTTGCATTAAGGTAGCGAGGCGATTGTGTAAAAAATCGGCCCATAAACCAATAGACGATTGTTCCTAAATAGACAAAGAAAGCTGGGAATCTAAAGCCTTTTTGAATACTGGTAAAAAAACGAATTTCTTTAACTGTCGATGGGTAGCTGCGCATTAAATGGTTTCTACTTTTACATAGTTTATTTACCAAGTTATATTCATGGCTTTCTAAATACTTTATGCCGCCCCAGGCCAAGTTAGATGAGTTTGAACTAGTGAAACCAGCGAAATCTCCTTTATCGATTAATGCAACTTTGGCGCCTTTTGCAGCTAATGCTGCAGCTGATACTGCACCATTAATACCCCCTCCAATTATCAATACATCGAATATATCTTGAGGAAGTTTTTTTATATTATTCTTTCTCAGTTGGCTCATTTTTTGGATTACCTATTATTAATTACTAGCCTTTTATATCTACTTGGTTAGGTTATTTTCGTACAAGCTAGAGCTATAAAAGATTACGTATAAAGTTTTTATGCTTATGAAAGTTGGATTACTTATAATTTATATATTGAAGCTTCATAAATGGCTTCTATAGAATTATTTAATTTTTCATCAAACTTTTTATCAGACATGTCATGATGTAGGCCAATCAATAATGCTCTTGAAAAACTAGCAATAATACCAGTATTTCTTTTTAGCTTTTCATTGGCTTGTGTAATAGAGTAACCACCAGATAGAGCAACTAATTTTAAAACTTTTGGGTGTGTTGCAAGATCTTTATATAAATTAGGCACTTCAGGTAACGTGAGTTTTAATATTACTTGCTGTCCATCTTCAAGGTTATTCAGCTCTTCAATAATTACATCATGCAACATGAGTTCTGCAGATTGCTTTTCTTCGCAATAAATATCAACTTCAGGCTCAATAATAGGCATTAGCCCTGAATTTATTACCTCTTTTGCAATTTCAAATTGCTGTTTAACAACATTTTGGATACCAATACGACTAGCTTGTTTTATAACAGACCGCATTTTTGTGCCAAAAACAAAATTAGTATCAACCGTTAGTATTGAACCAAGGTTTTTAATGGGTTTCATTAACTGTACACCGTCAGATTCAGGCATTAAACCTTCATCTATTTTTAAAAATGGTACAATTTCTTTATGTTTCCACAAATATTCAGCTGTTGGAATATTTTCAATGTAACGATTTAAAGTATCTTTAAATAGAATTGCGCCCAATATTTTTTGTGAATTAAATGGACTACTTGAAATTATTCGTGCTCTCATAGAATGTATATATTTAAACATCTCCTCATCAGATGAAATCTCACTAGATGAGATACCATACTGCTCTAAAGCTTTTGGTGAACTCCCACCACTTTGATCTAGTGCAGCTATAAAGCCTTGACTATTTTTTATTTTTTCTAGCATGTTAAGTCTTATTGACATGATTTTAACCTTTAAATAATTGAAAGCAGATATGTTTCTTAACAAAAGTAAAGTTAGATACAATTTCTATATAAATACAGATGTCACTCTTAAAGTAATAATGTATGTTTTTTATTTTCCTAAAGCATACTTTTCTATAAGTAGAACTTCATTCTTAGAACCAATAAATACAGGGATCCGTTGATGTATACTTGAAGGCACAGTGTCTAAAATAGAAGTAGTCCCATTACTTGCTAAACCATTTGCTTGCTCTACTAAAAATGCAATTGGGTTTGCTTCATAAAGTAATCTTAATTTACCGTATTTAAAGTTTTTTTCTTCAGGGTACCCAAATATACCTCCCTTACATAGAATTCTATGCATATCACCTACCATGGCTCCCAACCATCTCATATTAAAGTTTTTCTTTCGGATACCATCGGTACCAAGCTGTAAATCAACAATATATTTTTGTACATTTTCAGGCCACTTAAATTGGTTTGATAAATTAAATGAAAATTCATTCGTATCTTCTGGAATGTTTAAATTAGGATGTGTGAGCATAAAGTTATTATTTGAGGGATCTAATGTATAAATATGTGTTCCTGAACCTGTTGATAAGGCAAGCATAAGCGATGGGCCATATAGAACATAGCCTGCAGCGATAATTGATCTTCCTGTAGAAAAAAAGTCTTCTTCACTAACTTCTGTTTGGGCAGGAGAAGCTGAAGTTATAGAAAAAATAGTACCTAATGAACCATTTACATCAGTATTAGATGAACCATCTAATGGGTCGAAACAAATAAGGTATTTGCCAAAACTATTACATAATATAATGTCTTCTACTTCTTCAGATGCGACAGCTCTAACCTGCTTATTCTTTTTTAGAGATTCAATCAAAATATTATTAGCGATAACATCTAACTTCTTTTGTACCTCTCCTTGTACATTGTGATCAGGCAATGAGCCAAGCACATCAGATAATGCACCATGATTAATACGAGTAGCTATTTCTGTGCATGCACCAACTATGCTTTGGATCAGCAGTGTGAGTGTTTTTGGAACGTTATCCTGCTCTAATTGTGTATATAGGTTTTTCATTGGTGCCTTATCGATAACATTAATACTAAAGAGTAATACATGGTTTTAATTTGCTTTTATGTTCATTTTTAAAAGTATCACTTATTTGCGAACATTTGCAAACATTAAAATACATAAAAGAAAATAAATTCTGGTATACAGGAGTGAAATAGAGGGGTGAATTACAAAGTTATATATTAATTTAACCAATTTATTATTTAATTATTAAGTACATTAACAACGAAATTCATGGTATCTACTTGAAATTATTTGAATTGTTCTGTATGCATTAGATGGTTTTGATTGACTACTATCGTGCTATATGAAGCTTAACGTCATGTTCGGAAAGTAAGGTTAGAATACTCTTAGGTGGTTTAGCATCAGTAATAAAGTCATCTGCTTGACTAATGTTACCTAAACGAACCATAGCGCACCTACCAAATTTTGAATTATCAGCGGCGAGTAAAACTTTACGTGAATTTTTGATGATTGCTTGAGCAACACGAACTTCACGATAATCGAAATCAAGTAGAGAACCATTTTCTTCTATCCCACTTATGCCGATAATGCCGAAGTCCATACGAAACTGATTGATAAAATCTTCAGTTGTTTCACCAATAATACCACCATCTCTATGTCTAACTTCTCCTCCTGCTATAAGAACTGAAAAATCCTTTTTAACGCCTAATATAGCAGCAACATTTAGATTGTTAGTTACAACTTTAAGGTTTTCATGCGATAGAAGTGCTTTAGCTATAGTCTCAGTCGTTGTTCCTATATTTATAAATAAAGAAGAACCATTTGGTATCATACTAACTAAATGTTGCGCTATTTTTTGTTTAGCTTCTAAATCCATGATTTTTCTAGTTTGATACGCCATATTTTGAATGCTTGAGACTACACTAGCGCCTCCATGATGACGCCTTAATTTGTTTAACTTTGCAAGATGGGTAAGGTCGCGTCTTATCGTCTGTGGAGTGACTTTATAGTGCTCAACTAATTCTTCAATAGAAATGGAATCTCTTTCTTTTAATAGTTTTAATATAGATTCGTGTCTCTGATCTTGGGTCATTTTTATTTAGCATAATTTTAATTTTAATTAGTAAACTATTATAAGTGAAAAAGAAGTAAATGAGAATTTTATAGAAATTATTTCATTAAATAATTGTATATAAAAGTTTGATATTTGTTGTATGTTACATTTAATTCATGTAATAGTACAAAAACGAAAATAACCGAATGTTAAAGTGTAAAAAATAATGAATAATTATATCCTTTCAATTGATCAAGGTACGACTAGCTCTCGCAGTGTTTTATTCGATTTAAATGGCAAAGTTGCATATATAGAACAACAAGAATTTGAACAACATTTTCCAAAAGATGGTTATGTTGAGCATAAGCCTGAGGACATATGGGAGTCTGTTCTTCATACCATTAATGCTGTTATGAAGAACCTAGATCCTGAGCATGATAAAGTTATTGCTATTGGTATTACTAATCAACGCGAAACTACAATCGTTTGGGATAAAGTAACCGGTGAACCCATTTATAATGCGATAGTCTGGCAAGATAGGCGTACAACAGAACTATGCGATAGTTTAAGGCTTGCAGGAAAAGAAGAACTAATTATGCAAAAAACGGGGTTATTAATCGATCCGTATTTTTCTGCGACTAAAATAAATTGGATTTTAGAAAGTTGTCCAGGCGCTCGTGAAAAAGCAGAAAATGGTGATTTAATTTTTGGTACGGTCGATACTTATTTGTTATGGAAGTTGACAGGCGGAAAAGAACATCGCACAGATGCAACTAATGCATCGAGAACTATGCTATTTAATATTCATACGCAAGAATGGGATGCCGAACTACTTGAATTACTTGATGTTCCATTAAATATGCTACCAGAAGTAATGGATTCATCAGATGACTTTGGTATGGCGAGTGAAAAATATTTAGGTTACGAAGTGCCTATTTTAGGTATGGCAGGTGATCAACAGTCAGCACTGTTTGGCCAAACATGCTTTCAAGCAGGTATGGCTAAAAGTACCTATGGAACAGGGTGCTTTATGATGGTTAATACAGGTGATCAAGTTCTTCAATCTAAAAATAGACTTCTTAGTACTGTCGCCTATCGTTTGAATGGCAAACCAACCTATGCATTAGAGGGCAGTATTTTTATAGCTGGCGCAGCAATTCAATGGCTTAGAGATGGCTTACAGTTAATTGAAAAAGCAGATGAAACAGAATTACTCGCTATCAATACCTCCCTAGATCATGGAATATATATGGTTCCTGCATTTACTGGTTTGGGTGCACCATATTGGGATCCAAATGCTCGTGGGGCTATATTTGGATTAACTAGAGATACGGGTATTAAAGAGATAGTAACAGCAGGATTACAGTCTGTTTGTTTTCAAACTAAAGATCTTCAAAAGGCTATGGAATCAGACGGCGTAAGGCCTCAGGTACTTAGAGTTGATGGTGGTATGGTCATAAATGGATGGCTTATGCAGTTTTTGTCAGACGTTTTAGGTGCAGAGGTTGACCGTTCAACTATTAGTGAAACGACTGCTTTAGGTGTAGCTTATCTTGCAGGGCTGAGGGCTGGTGTATTCTCATCGCTTGAGTCATTGGCAACTAATTGGAATTGTGAAAGACGATTCGAACCTGGCATGACCAAAACAAAACGTGATGAGCTTTATGATGGCTGGTGTAAATCAGTTAAAAAAGTACAAAGTGAAGGATAAGTTACTAATTTACCTTTAAATATAAATTCATACCAAACTTGTTTGATTAGAGTTTATGGATGTAAGTAAAGTTATTAAAACTCGCAATCATAAACTCTAAGCTCAATAGGATAGTTTTATTAGTGACCATTATAGATGCTTTTAAGGATATCAAGCACTTTGAATTACAACATTTAAACAAAAATAGTTTCATAGTGTAGATAGTATTCGCTTATAAAAAGACATGTTCATTAAGGTAGATTTAATTTTAGCTTTTAGCAAGGAATATAAAATGACACCATTTATAGCAGAAATATTAGGAACGGCCCTCTTAATTTTAATTGGAGGCGGTGTAGTTGCTAATAATATTTTAAAAAAAACAATAGGTGAAGGAGGAGGGTGGATGGCTGTTACTACAGCTTGGGGTCTTGCTGTATTTATTGGTGTGGTTGTCGCTGGCCCTTATAGTGGAGCACATCTAAACCCAGCTGTAACACTTAGCTTAGCAGTAGCTGAAAAATTTTCTTGGACTGAAGTCCCTGCTTACATTGCTGCACAATTTATTGGTGCAATGATTGGAGCTTTTTTAGTTTATGTAATATATAAAGATCACTTTGATGCTACAGATGATGCAGAATTAAAACGAGCAGTCTTTTGTACAGCACCAGCAATACCAAATACATTTAGAAATATAATTAGTGAAATTGTAGGTACTTTTGTTTTATTGATTTGTGTATTTTATTTTTCGGCGGCTGAAATCGACAATGGTACTGGGACTAAAATTGGTTTGGGCTCTATAGGTGCAATTCCAGTTGCTTTTGTTGTGTGGGGAATTGGGCTTTCATTGGGTGGTACAACAGGATATGCAATAAATCCAGCTAGAGATTTAGGGCCTAGAATTGTACATGCTTTGTTACCGATCAAAGGTAAGATAGATAGTAATTGGAGTTATTCATGGATTCCAGTGTTAGGTCCGACTATAGGTGGTACTTTAGCTGCGTTACTTTACACTATTCTTAGTTAATAAAAGTTATAATTAAGATCCAGATGCTCTGTATAATACAGGGCATCTGGATCTTATACTTATTTATTGTATAGTTATTACAGCCCATAAATTACGTTATGTTAAATTGGATTATTTAAAAGAAAGCGAGGATGATTATTCAAATCAGCTCGCTTTTAGGAGAGTAATTTAGGGGTTAATTAAGCTCGGAGTCGACCCAAAACTTAGTACCTTTTAATACTGCTTGTAGTGCAAGGCCGCTTTCGGTCAAAGAATACACAGTAACTTGGTCTGCTATTGCTTCGGCAACTAATGCACCGCCTTTTTCTTTATATTTAGCTGCTGCATCTGCGTTTCCGCCAAATGCCCAACCGTGTTCAATAAATCTGTTTAGTGCCGCTTGGTTATGAAAAACCATAACAACGTTAAAGTCTTTAACACCTAAACCTAGGCCTAAACCGGCTTCGCCCATATTCATGTATGTAGATTTACCCGTTAGGTTATTTTTAATAACACCATAACCACCACCAAAACTAGCTAAAACAACATTGACGTTGGCATTATCAAAAACAGCATAACCTGCAGAGTTAGCAATTTGCTTTTTAACATCTGGTTTTATCGCGTAAAGTTTACTTAATGTATTTGATTCCATGCTATGCACTAATGCACGTTTTTCGCTTGGTGAGGCGCTGCCTGTTGTTGCACAACCTGTGAGCGCGAGTGTAAATACGACCATACTTAGCAAAATAAATCTTTTCATGAATTTTCCTTAAATAACATTTATAACTAGCAAGTATATAATTACAAAATAATAGAATCTATTTATGTCCAATACTAGACAGTATCGGACTTTACAGTTAATCTATAAGTCTATTATTTTATTGAATATTTTATTACTATGCTAGTTGCTTTGGTTGATACGTTAAAACAATTGAGATATCAAATTGCTCATCTTGAAGATAATACTTTAAATTCAGAATATCCAGAACTAGCTACCTTTATACAGCAAGTTGGCTTGACTGTAACTGAATCAAAACAAGATCTTACCTTCTTATACCAGTTTTTATATGTTTATGGTCGCAAATCGGAAGCAACCTATAGTCGGTTTAGAAGTGAGCTTGAACGTTTTTATTTATGGGCATGGTTAGTGGCTGAAAAATCAGTATTTGATTTAAAGCGCGAAGATATTGAAGGTTATGTAGATTTTGTTGTTGAACCAGATAAAGCTTGGGCTTCAACATCAGTACAATGGCGTTATAAAGACGAGCAAGGTATTCGTCGTTTAAATACAAATTGGCGCCCTTTCATCCAAAAAGAATCAATTGCTAGCCAACAAACATTATCGGCAATGTTTACTGCACTTAACGTATTTTATAAATTTGCTATTTTAGAAGAAAAAACCTTTGCCAATTTTGTGCCTGTAGTAAAAAAGAATAGTCCCTATTTAGTGGTTCAATCGCAAATACAGATCCCCGATACGCTAAGCGATATACAATGGGAATATGTGTTTGGGGTAACGCGCGACTTATGTGAGCAACAACCTGATCTAGAAAGAAATTTATTTACTCTGGCATGTTTAAAAGGATTATATTTACGGATCTCCGAATTGTCAGAGCGGCCACAATGGTCGCCCGTTATGTCGCATTTTTGGCAAGACAACGATGGCTTTTGGTTTTTGCGTATTATGGGTAAAGGTAATAAATTACGAGATGTAACTCTAAGCGATGATTTTGTTGAATATTTAAAACGCTACCGACTTTATCGTGGTTTACCTGCCCTACCACGCGTTGATGAATCTGAACCTTTGGTGCATAAAATTCGTGGCCAAGGTGGCATGACAGTTAGGCAAATACGACGTTTGGTACAACAAAGTTTTGATTTAGCTCAGCAATCTTTACTTGATGATGGTTTTAAAGATGACTCTGAACAACTTGAAGCAGCAACCGCACATTGGCTTAGACATACAGGTGCAACACACGATGCACAAACACGACCACTCAAACATTTATCTGAAGATTTAGGACACGCAAAAATAGCAACTACAGATCAAATTTATATTCAAACAAATATAAAAGAACGTGCAAAATCTGGTTTAAAAAGGAAAATATAATGGAATATTTAGTCATTACTTTTATTGGCAGTTTGTTTTTGATTTATTCATTAACAATCCGGCAATTAGAAAGAACCGAAATCACTGGCCCAATGTTTTTTGTGATTGGAGGGATAGCACTGGCTTGGTTTATACCTGAGGAAGTTGAACAATTAAAAAATGGTGGAGTTTATATATTACCTTTAATTGAATTAACTTTAAGTTTGTTTTTATTTACTGATGCTACAAAAACAAAACTAAGCGTTTTAAAACACAGTTATCAGTATCCAAGTTTATTATTATTTGTTGCCCTACCCCTTACCTTGTTGTTAGGTATTGGCACTGCATTATTTTTATTTGCAGAGTTAACACTTATTCAAGCTGCATTATTAGCAATTATTTTAACACCAACCGATGCAGCACTCAGTAAAGGACTATTAGAAAGTACACAAGTGCCCGAAAATATCCGTGAAGGAATAAATACTGAAAGTGGTTTAAATGATGGTTTATGTGTACCTGTATTTCTAATTTTTTTGTTATTAGCTAACAACCCAGAGCTTGGGATCACCGCTTCACAAACTATGATTATTTTTACTCGGGAACTTGGTATAGCGCTATTGATTGCAATTGCGAGTGTTGCGATATTTATTCCCACTTTAAACTTTGCTATGCAACGCCATTATTTTGCACAAAAAACCAGTCCTTTTTTGCTGGTAGGTTTTGCAATGGCGATATTTTCTATTACACAGTATTTTCATAGTAGTGGTTTTATTGCAGTGTTTGTAGCAGGTTTATTATTTGACCGATATTCTCCAGAGTCGATACGTTGTGAAATTGTTGAAGACTCAGAGCACATAGCCGATTTTGCCGCATTATTAATTTGGTGTTTATTTGGTTTTGTAAGTGCCTATTTGGTTTTACCAAAACTAAGTTTTGAAATAATAATTTATGCTTTACTTAATGCAACTTTGATCAGAATAATTCCGGTTATGTTGTCACTGCAATTTACTGCACTGAATATAAAAGAGCGATTTACTTTTGCTTGGTTTGGACCAAGAGGACTCGCATCGATAGTATTTACGTTAATGGTAATTGATACTCAAATAGAAAATAAATATCAGATTGCAACTATTGCTATGACCACTATTTTATTTAGTGTATTTATTCATGGTATAACTACTAAGCCAATTGCAGATAGTTTTGCTAAAAAGTAAAAAGTAAAAAGTAAAAAGTAAAAAGTAAAAAGTAAAAAGTAAAAAGTAAAAAGTAAAAATGCGTAATTTTATTTATAAAGTTACGCATTTTTTAATCAGCCTAATAAAGTTTAATTGCTAAGTAGGTGTGCAAGTAACTCAATTGGATGTTTAGGTTTAAATTTTTCATATCGCTTAACTTGGCTACGACAAGAAAATCCTGTTGATAACAGTTGCTCGGGTTTATTTTTATCTACAATAGGTTTCCAACTCATTTCGTATAGTGCGCGCGAGTTGTTTTGGTTTTGTGCTTCATGACCATAAGTACCCGCCATGCCGCAACAACCAGTACTGGTTGTTTTTAATGTTAAGCCAATATCGCTAAAAATATTTTGCCAAACACTCGCAGCTTTTGGTAAGGCGGTAGTTTCGGTACAGTGGCTTAATAAAGTAAATTCAGTATTAGTATTTTGTTTTGTTTTTAATTGCGTAAACGATTGAGTTTGTAACCACTCGTGAGCAAGTTGCACATGGAAATCACCACGATTATTTTCTAAAATTGTATTGTACTCATCGCGGTAACACATAACTAATGAAGCATCTAAACCAACCAGTGGCGCATTAATATCGTTAAGTTTATTTAAAAACTCCGCGGCGTTTTTTGCTGTTACTTTAAACTCATGCAAAAACCCTTTTACATGTTGTGGTTTTCCATTGGGTTTAAAAGGTAATAACATTGGCTTTTTGCCGAGCTGAGTAATAAGCGTAATAAAACTCTCTACTAATTCTGCTTCATAAAAACTAGTGAATGGGTCTTGTACTATTAATACATATTCGTTTTGTTGCTCAGCACTTAATTTATTTAGTAATTCAAAATTAAAAGTATGAGCTTTGTTTACTCGACTAGTTAGTGCGGGAATACTTAATTGTGGTGTATTTACATAACCCACGTTTTTTTTAATTATGTTACTAACTAGGTCTGTACTTACTATAGGATTAATAATACGTGCAAATTTAGCCATTAATGGCGCACTAACTTCTATATTACCCACTAGGTAATCTTTGAGTGGACGTGCGTAGTAACTATGATAATAATTTAAAAAACGCGAACGAAAAGTAGGTACATCTACTTTAATTGGGCAAGCAGTAGTACATGCTTTACAGGCTAAGCACTCGTCCATCGAAGCTTTAACTTCGTGAGAAAAGTCGTAAATGCCTTTGTTTTTTTCACGGCTGTGAACAAAACGTTCCCACCAGGTAATTACTTCGCCTTTATTAAGTTGCTTTTCGACCTCAAGTAAATCTACATTTTTTGCTTCTTGCAGGCGCAACCATTCGCGCATTAAACTTGCGCGGCCTTTAGGTGAATGTCGGCGATCGCCGGTTACTTTATACGACGGACACATTGGTGAGTTTTCATCGTAGTTAAAGCATATTCCGTTACCGTTACAAGTCATGGCATTATTAAAACTTGTTTTTACATCAATAGATATTTGTTTATCGAACCATGAACGTTTTTGTCCATCAACACTTACTAGTGAGTCTTCACTATCGATAGGTGTACATATTTTACCCGGGTTTATTCGGTTATTTGGATCAAATGCAGTTTTTATTTTACGTAACTGAGTAAATAAATGGTCGCCAAAAAACGCTGGGCCATATTCGCTACGATACCCTTTACCGTGTTCGCCCCACATTAAACCACCGTATTTAGCGGTGAGTTTTACCACTTCATCTGAAATAACACGCAATAGTTTTTCTTGTTCTGGGTCGCACATATCGAGCGCAGGCCTAACATGTAAAACGCCAGCGTCAACATGGCCAAACATTCCATATTGTAAATTATGGCTGTCGAGTAATGCTCTAAACTCTACTATATAATCAGCTAAGTTTTCTGGTGGTACCGCGGTGTCTTCTGCAAAAGCGAGTGGTTTCTGACTGCCTTTTACGTTACCTAAAAGCCCGACTGACTTTTTACGCATGGCGTAAATTTTTAAAATATCACTTTTATTACTGGTTAGCTGGTAACCAATAACACCATTAGTTTGCTGTGCCACGCACTGATCTAATAGTTTGCACAAAGTGTCTACTTTGTCTTTTATATCCTCTGGTGATACAGCATTAAACTCAACCATGTTGAGCCCTTGCATATCTTTATTAGGAATGTCGGTTATTAAGTCCGATACTGAATGCCAAATAATATCTTGGCGTGCTAAGTTTAAAACTTTGCTATCGACAGTTTCAACTGAGGTTGCTCTCGCAGCTACCAAAAATGGTGAATGACGTAGTGCAGAATCAAAACTATCATACTTAATATTAATTAAAGTTTTAAATTCAGCAATGGGGGTTAGCTTTAATTTAGCCTCGGTAACTATACCTAATGATCCTTCAGAGCCGGTAATTAAGCGGCTCATATCAAAAGTTTGTAAGTCATCACTTAGCACATGCTCTAGGTCGTATCCGGTTAAAAAGCGGTTTAATCTAGGGAATTTAGCTAATACAGCTTCGCGCTCATTTAGTGCGATAGCTAAAACGGTTTTGTATAAATGACCAACTAATGTGTCTTGCTCTGCGATTACCTTTGCTTTCTCTGTATCAATAGCTGCAGTACACATAGGTGTGCCATCGACCAAATAAGTTGTTAGCCCTAAAACATGGTCACTCGTTTTACCGTAAACTAGCGAGCCTTGACCCGAAGCATCAGTGCTGATCATACCGCCAATGGTTGCTCTATTACTGGTAGATAAGTCGGGTGAAAAGAAAAACCCATAAGGTTTTAAAAAGTCATTAAGCTGATCTTTTATTACCCCAGTTTGTACACGCACCCAGCCTTCTTGTGTGTTTATTTCGAGTATTTCACGCATGTATCGTGATAAATCGACAATAATGCCAGGGGTTAATGATTGCCCGTTAGTCCCAGTGCCGCCGCCGCGCGGACCAAATGTTAACGATAAAAAGGGGTCGCGAGATGCTGTTTGCAACGCAAGTTGAATATCTTTTTCGGTTTTAGGAAAGATAACACCTTGCGGTAGCTCTTGGTAAATACTGTTATCGGTTGAAGCTGTTATGCGGGTTGCATAACTTGCGTCAGTGTCTCCAGTAAACCCTTGATTTTTAATGGTACTTAAGTAATTTGCGACAACTTCTGTCGCGGCATCTTGCTGTGTAATAGTTGCTATCATGACGGCGATATTTTAAGGCATTTGATTAATTATATCATGCTGCGGGGTAATAGAAATTGAAGATTTTACAGTTTGTAACACACTTTTAATCGATTTTATTCGCACTGCAATTATACTCAAGTTAACAGTTACTAGGGGGCTTTAACTATGAAAAAAATACTATTACTTTTAGCCGGTGTATTGTGCATGTTACTGGGTTTATTTTTTGCGATTGTACCTGGACCATCCTTAATATTTTTTATGGCAGGGTTATTGTGTTTTTCTTTTGACTACCCAAAAGCAAGGCATTATTTGGGGCTTTGTCAAAAAGCGTTAACTAAATCGTGCAGATATTTAGATAAAAAATTAGCTCGTTAAAACTTTGTTTTAAATTACACAAACAAAAATGCCAGCAAAAGCTGGCATTTTTATTAAACAAAGTAATTATTTAGCTAGTTTTTCAGCTAAGTATAACCATGTTTCTAGTACTGTATCTGGATTTAATGAAACAGAGTCGATACCCTGCTCTACTAACCATGCTGCAAAGTCTTCATGATCAGAAGGACCTTGACCACAAATACCTACATACTTGCCTTTTTCTTTAGCTGTTTTAATTGCCATAGAAAGTAGCTTTTTGATTGCAGGGTCGCGTTCATCAAATAGATGTGCGATTAAACCTGAGTCACGATCTAAACCAAGCGTTAGCTGAGTTAAGTCGTTTGAACCGATAGAAAAACCATCAAAATGCTCTAAAAACTCTTCAGCTAATAGTGCGTTTGAAGGCAGTTCACACATCATAATTACTTTTAGACCATTATCGCCACGTTTAAGGCCATGCTCTTCAAGTAGTTCAATAACACGTTTACCTTCTTCAACGGTACGTACGAATGGGATCATGATTTCGATATTGGTCATGTCCATGCCGTTTCTTACGCGTTTAATTGCTTCACACTCTAGAGCAAAACAGTCGCGGAAAGCTTCTGACACATAACGAGCGGCGCCACGAAAACCTATCATAGGGTTTTCTTCTTCCGGTTCGTATTGTTGGCCGCCAACTAAGTTTGCGTACTCGTTTGATTTAAAATCAGACATGCGAACAATTACACGCTCTGGTGCAAATGCACACGCCAGAGTAGAAATACCTTCAACCAATTTAGAGATATAAAACTCTACTGGAGATTCATAACCGGCCATCATGTCGGTTATCTCTGCTTTTAATGCATCAGTTTGTGCATCAAAATTAAGTAGTGCTTTAGGGTGAACGCCAATCATACGGTTGATAATAAATTCAACACGGGCTAGGCCAACACCTGAATGTGGTAAACGAGCAAAATCGAATGCACGATCTGGATTACCTACGTTCATCATTACTTTAATTGGTAGCTCAGGCATTTCGTCAACACGTGAAGTAAGTACTTCAAAGTCTAAAATACCTTCGTAGATGAAACCTGTATCGCCTTCGGCACATGATACGGTAACTTCTTGACCAGCTGTAATTAAATCAGTTGCGTTACCACAACCAACAACGGCTGGAATACCAAGTTCACGTGCAATAATTGCAGCATGACAAGTACGGCCACCACGATTTGTAACAATCGCTGCTGCACGTTTCATGATTGGTTCCCAATCTGGGTCGGTCATGTCGGTAACTAAAATGTCGCCTACTTGAACCTGATCCATCTCTTTGATTGAGTTAAGAACACGAACAACACCGCTACCAATTTTATGACCAATTGCACGGCCTTCAACAACAACCTTGCTGGTGCCATTTAATTGAAAACGTTCCATTACGTTGGCATCTTCGTTTGAGCGAACCGTTTCTGGACGAGCTTGAACTATATATAGTTTGCCGTCGTTACCGTCTTTTGCCCATTCGATGTCCATTGGACGACCGTAATGTTTTTCGATGATTACAGCTTGCTTGGCAAGTTCTTGCACTTCTTCATCTGTAATCGAAAATTTATTTGAAAGCTCAGGGGCAACATCAACGATGTCTACTTGCTTACCATGTGCTTTGTCTTTTGAGTAAATCATTTGAATGGCTTTAGAGCCAATGTTACGACGTACTACTGAAGGTTTGTTTTTAAGTAATGTTGGTTTATGAACATAAAATTCATCAGGGTTTACTGCGCCCTGTACAACCATTTCTCCTAGCCCGTAGCTTGATGTGATAAATACAACATCTTCAAAACCAGACTCGGTATCAATACTAAACATAACGCCAGATGCTGACTTATCTGAACGAACCATGCGTTGTATACCAGCAGACAGTGCAACACCACGGTGATCGTACCCTTGATGAACACGGTAAGAGATAGCGCGGTCGTTAAATAATGAAGCAAATACGTGTTTAATAGCGACCATTACTGAGTCGATACCAACAACGTTTAGGAAAGTTTCTTGCTGGCCTGCGAATGATGCGTCTGGCATGTCTTCAGCAGTAGCGGATGAACGTACTGCAAATGAAACATCGGCTGCTGTGTCGCCGTGGAGTTGGCTGTATGCTTCGCGAATGGCTTTATCTAGATTAGGTTGGAATGGTGTATCGATTATCCATTGGCGGATATCGGCACCGACTTTAGCGAGTGTATTCACATCTTCAACATCAAGTGTATCTAGAATGTCGTGAATTTTTGCGGTGAGTCCTGATTGATCTAAAAACTCATTAAAAGCATCAGCGGTAGTTGCAAAACCACCCGGCACTTGTACACCTGCGTTTGCTAGGTTTGAAATCATTTCGCCAAGTGAAGCGTTTTTACCGCCAACACGAGGAACATCTTGCATACCAAGCTCTTGATACCAGAGAACGTATTCTTGCACGGATCTTTCTCCAAAAAAACAAATTGTAGTACTAAATACCAACTAATTAACATTTAATCATTTTAGCGAGTTAGACATTGTATTAACAAGTTAAAAATTTTCATGTAGAACAACTACCTGTTAATTTTTATGTTGCTAATAAAGCGCTTCCTATCGCTATAATTGACTATTTACTTAATACAATCGATATAACTGTGAGAGTTAAGAAAGAAAACCTTTTATAAAGGTCACACCCATTCTACACTGGCAACAGTCCTCACGTAAACCGTGAGAAACTTAATTTTAAAATTAAAAGTAATAAAAAAGAGGATTTATGAGAACTGCTTTTTATATTTCAGATGGCACAGCAATTACTTCTGAGGTTTTTGGACATGCTACTTTGTCACTGTTCCCTGTTGAATTTAATCATAAAACCATTCCCTTTGTAGAAACAGAAGAGAAAGCGCATCAAATTAAAGAGTTAATTAATGCAACGGCTAAAAGAGACGGTGAAAAGCCTTTAATATTTTTTACCTTTGTAAATTACAACTTAACTGAAATTATTAGCTCTGCTAATGCAGTGTGTTATGACTTTTTGACAACCTATAGCGAAAAAATAGAAAAAGAACTAAATGTGGCGCCAGTACCAAAAATTCATCGAACTCACTCTATTCATGAAAAAAGCTATGATTTTAGAATTGATGCGGTTAACTACGCGCTGATGAATGATGATGGCGGTAATATAAAAAACTATGGAGAGGCCGATATTATTTTAATTGGTGTGAGCCGCAGTGGTAAAACCCCAACGAGTTTATATTTAGCACTACAATATGGTATTAAAGCCGCTAACTACCCAATCACCGAAGACGACCTTGAAACTGAAGGCTTGCCTAAATGCTTAATACCTTTTAAACATAAATTATTTGGCTTAACTATTGATCCTGAGCGCCTTGCTGCCATCAGAGATAGGCGTATGGCTAATTCTAAATACGCTTCTATTCGTCAATGTCGTATTGAAGTGCGCGAAGTAGAAATGCTGTATAAGCGTAGTAGAATTCCATTTTTAAACTCTACTCATCACTCAGTTGAAGAAATATCAGCGAAGATTATATCTGATACCGATCTTGAGCGCCGTAAGTACTAACTTACTTAGCGGTTAACTTAACTAAAAAATATAAAAAACGCCGCTTAATTAGCGGCGTTTGTATTTAGGGTAGTCATTTTATTTATTTACGTGCGTCTTTTAATAAATCGGCAACTAAAAAGCCTAACTCTAATACTTGATCGGCATTTAAACGTGGGTCGCACTGGGTTTTATAGCGCTGTGCTAAATCGTCGTCAGACAGTCCGTACGCACCGCCAGTACACTCAGTAACATGTTGGCCTGTCATTTCTAAATGCACGCCGCCTGCATAGCTGCCCTCGGCTTTATGCACTGCAAAAAACTGGCTGATCTCACGCATGATGTTATCAAAGCTACGTGTTTTGTATCCTGAACTCGCCTTTTCGGTGTTACCGTGCATTGGATCAGAACTCCAAATTACTTTACGGCCTTCTTGTTGTACTTTGCGTACCAATACCGGCAGTTTTTCAGGGAGTATATCTGCGCCCATACGGGTAATTAATGTTAATCGACCTGGAATGTTATCTGGGTTTAATGCATCAATTAAGCGTATTAAATCATCTGGGTCCATACCTGGGCCAACTTTAACCCCAATTGGGTTTTTAATTCCTTTAAAAAATTCAATATGCGCGTGGTCTAGCTGACGCGTACGCTCGCCAATCCATACAAAGTGCGCAGAACAATCATACCAATCGCCAGATAAGTGGTCACGGCGAGTTAGTGCTTCTTCGTAGCCTAGTAATAGCGCCTCGTGAGAGGTGTATAAATCGGTTTCTTTTAAGCTTGGTGCAATAGTAGAATTAATACCACACACTTCCATAAACTCAAGCGCATCTTGAATTTTATCAGCTAGCTGTTGATACTTTTCTTTTTGTGGATTGGCCGCAACAAAGCCCATATTCCAACGGTTTACTTGGTGTAAGTCAGCAAGGCCACCTTGTGCAAATGCACGCAGTAAGTTTAACGTAGCGGCACTGTGATGATACGCTGTCATTAGGCGTTGTGGATCTGGAATACGCGCTTGTTCGGTAAACTCAAAATTGTTAACAATGTCGCCACGGTATGACGGTAGTGATACGCCATCAATCGTTTCTAAATCTGCTGAACGTGGTTTTGCATACTGCCCTGCCATACGCGCTATTTTAACTACTGGGCATTTACCGCCGTAAGTTAATACCACGGCCATTTGTAAAATTGTTTTAAAAGTATCGCGAATGTTAGCGGCATTAAAGTCACTAAACGACTCAGCACAATCACCACCTTGTAGTAAAAAAGCGCGCCCTTCGCATACATCTTCTAGCTGCTTAAATAAACTTCTGGTCTCTTCAGCGAATACTAAAGGCGGAGCACTCTTTAATTGCGCTTCTACTGATTTAAGTGATTCTTGATCTGGGTAGTTTGGCTGCTGCAATATTGGCAGTTCTCTCCAGCTATTTGGGTTCCACGTTTGCATATTCATTCCTCATTCCTATTTACCTGATACAACGAAATTAACGTATGCAGGGCTGTTTGTTCAAGGACTAAATTCACTATTTACTAATTATTTAGTTATGGGTTAGGTAATTAATATATTTAGCCATATATGTTGGGCCCTTAGCGCAAATATAAAATGATAAATAGAAAGAATATAACTGATTAAAAACATAAAGTTAAGATTAATCATGGTTACTTTTTAGTTGTTGATCTACATTCAATCTGAGTTAATTATTATAACAGGTCGAGCAGGGAACACATCATACTTAAATTGCACCATGTGTATTCTTAACTTTACAGTTAATATAAACAATAATTGACCAATAACTATGCACTTTTAAAAATACATGCTAAGGCGAGTTTTATTTGCCACCGCAACATATACTAGATGTTTATAAACAGTGGGTTTATTAGGCTAAAGCTCTCCCTGGTTAAGGTTAAAATACAAAGACTTCTTTTGGTTCTGTACTAAGTTTTTATAAAAATGTGGATAGTGGTAGTTACTACTGAGGTTAAAATTTATTGTAATATGTATAATCTTTACGCTTTGCAGCTATTATGCAGCAGTATAAATAGACATGATAACGTATTGTATTTCCCCCAACCATAATACAAGTCGTAAAGCTTATATCTGCAATGTATTAAGTTGCTATTAGTATGAATGTTGAGATCGGCGCTAATTAACACTACTTGCTTCTTAATTAGTTAAGCTACAGAGCAACTCAAAATGGTTTGCCCTGCCCGGTACTAATAAATGTATATTCAGTTCTCACAAGCTAAACATTTTAAGTATCCCAAAGTGGGGTTTTGTGCCCATCCCCTCGAAATGAACCTTAAGGTTATTTATTGGCCATTCATAAGTTATGATGGTGTAAAATAACTATAAAGGTCAATTATCATCACTAACCCAACCACTAAACGTATTCAAATACTTACATCGTCTGAAATAAACGAACTTTACGCTCTTCCTAACTTTAATCATACAGACAGAGAAGACTATTTTTCATTGGATAGTGAAACCCAAAAACTGGTTAATGAGCTAAGACGATTAGAAACCAGAGTATATTTTATTCTGCTATTAGGCTACTTTAGATCGCGGCCTATCATTTTTAATTTTTCATTTGAAGACGTTGTTGTTGATCTTGATTATGTCAGAACTAAATACTTTAATGGTAAAGATATGATGTTGACTGACTTACCTCGAACAACAAAAACAAAGTTGTTCAAAAAGTTACTTAGCTATACTGGCTTTTCAAATTATCATAGTAAAGTAGATAAAGAACTACTTCTTAAAAGACTCAATGATGTCGTAAAAATAAACTTAGAGCCTAGGTATGTTTTCGATGAGTGTATTGCTTATTTTGGTCAAAACAGAATAGCGCTTGCTGGTTATACAACACTACAAGACACTATCTCAACCGTTTTATCAAATGAACGAAGCCGTATTGAGCATATTCTCACTGAAAATTTAACTCAATCCACAAAAGCCATATTACTTAAATTACTTGAATCAAATAGTACCTTTACTGACCTAGCCAAATTGAAAAGAATGGCTAAAGATTTTTCGGCTAGTCAAATAGCACAAGAGTTGAAGACACATAAAACTATACGTTTACTTTACCCTGAAATTAAAGTGCTTATTGCTGAACTCAAATTATCCCCTAAAAACCTTGAATACTATGCGTCATTAGTTAAACACAAGACAGTTTATAAACTCAGAAGACACGATGACAGCCAAACTATTTTATATCTTGTTTGTTACTTATTTTTTAGGTACCGAGAAACCAATGACAATTTAGTTTCTGCTTTTATCTATATGATCAGAAAGTTAACAGAATCAGCCAAGGGCTATGCAAAACAACGTATTGTAGAAGATGTAAACATTGTTAGAACTAAATTAAAATCTGCGGGCAGTTTATTGAAGTATTTTATTGATGCTGAAATGGACGATGGTCTTAGTTTTGGTGATGTGCGTAAGAAAGCTTTTAAACTAATTCCTGCCGATAGCATTAAGCTATTAAGTGATCATTTAGATAATAATGACTTTGATGGCCGTCAGTACGAATGGCAATTCATCGATAAACAATCCAGTAAAATTAAAAAGCTTATCCGATCACTTTTTATGTCTATTGATATTGAATTCATTCATCTTAAAGACGAATTGCGTGAACAATACATCAAGGCTCACGAAGAATTAACCGCATTCAAAACAATAAAAACAATTAATCTCGATGTGGTATCTAAAAGTGAACGTGAATATATTGAAGGTGATAATATCAAGTTAATTGCTAATCGCTTTGAGTATTTCCTTTACCGTAAAGCCGAGCAATTATTTCAAAGTAATAGCTTAACAGTGAAAGAAAGCGTTAATAATCGGAGTTTAACGTCAGATTTAATTCAACCTAAAGAATGGAAGCACAAGGCTGAAATCATTGAAAATACTGGCCTTGATAAGTTAGTTACGCCCATTAATCAAACGCTAACCGATAAGAGCCAACAATTAGAATCTAAGCTAAAGAAAGCAAGTGAACATATCTTTAGTGGCGATAATAAGTACGTTGAGTTTATTCCTGGTAAGGCCGAACTCAAGTGGTCAATTCCTAACAACCGTTGGCAACAAACCATTGAAAATCCACTTTATAATCAAATACAGCACATGGGTATTGTTGAACTCATGTTGTTTGTTGACCAAAAGACTGGTTACTTAAATTCGTTTACCCATATATCAGCAACAAAAGAAAAATCACCGGTAGATAAAGAAGATCTCATTGCTTGTATTTTGGCAAACGGCACGAATTACGGCCTCTATAAAATGGCCAATATCTCCGACCGTTCAATGGGGAAATTACGCAGTGTAGATGATAGTTATATTCGATATGAAACGCTGACTCAATCGAATGATAATATTTCTAATGCTATCGCAACCTTGCCTATATTTGCTTACTACCATGTGGACGATAACCAGCTATTTTCAAGTATTGACGGTCAAAAATTTGAGTGCCGAATTAATACCTTTAAAGCGCGTTATTCATCTAAATACTTTTCAAAAGGCAAAGGGGTTTCTGCACTCACATTGGTTTCAAACCATGTGCCAGTAAGTACGCAAGTGATTGGAGCTAATGAGTACGAAGGTCACTTTGCTTTCGATTTGCTTTACAATAATTCATCAGACATACAGCCAAATACTTTATCGACCGATACGCATGGTACCAACAATGTCAACTTCGCCATTCTAGATTTTTTTGGTTATACGTTTGCTCCTCGATACGCAAAAATGAAAAAAGTGTTTTTTAATTTATTTGAAGTGTCTGAAGAGAACGGTGGCCGTATTCAATTGATAAAAGAAATTAACCATAAACTTATCACTGAAGAGTGGGACGAAATTCAGCATATCGTATGTTCATTGAGCCGAAAAACAACGACTCAAAATACTATCATTAGAAAGTTAAGTAACGGCAAGAGCCGTACATTGGCAGCACTTCATGAGTACGACCGTTTAATTAAATCTATTTATGTTTTGGAGTATGTCGATAATTCCACTCTGCGCCATTATGTACAGCAAGCACTAAACAGGGGTGAAGCATATCACCAATTAAAACGTGCTATTACTTCAGTTAATGGCAATAAGTTTCGAGGTGGCAATGATTACCAAGTGTCACAATGGAATGATTGTGCTCGGCTCATTTCAAACTGCATTATTTATTATAATTCAGCACTCTTATCGGCATTTTTACAAATTCAAGAAAAAAATGGTAGGCAAGACGTAGTTGATATTATTTCAAGGTTATCACCTGTCGCTTGGCAGCATATTAATTTGAATGGGGAATATGCTTTTAATAAAGATCGTAAAGAAATTGATTTACTCGGTTTACTAAATGGCATTGAAGCACTTGGTAGCGCCGATTAAAAAAATCAAATATCCTTATCAAAATGTATACTTTATGATAACTATATTTGACTATTATCAAAAGCACTCTCATAATGTTTTTATCAAAACATCTTAAAGTATACGATAAAAAAATGTCAAAAATTGGATACGCGAGAGTAAGCTCAACAGGTCAAAGTTTAGAAGTGCAACTTGATAAGTTAAATCAAGTTGGCTGCGATAAAATTTATCATGAAAAGCAAAGTGGTAAAACAGCGGCTCGACCAGAGTTTCAAAAGTGCATGAATTATCTTCGGGAAGGGGACACTTTTGTTATCACCAGATTAGACCGTCTTGCGCGTTCCGTTATTCACTTATCACAAGTTGCGGAGCGCTTTCAGGCAGAAAATATTGATCTAGTAGTAATTGACCAAGCAATTGATACATCTACTCCCACTGGAAGGTTAATGTTTAACATGTTAGCAGCCATTGCCGAATTTGAAACTGATTTACGCTCTGAGCGGCAACTAGAGGGTATTGCTAAAGCTAAAGAGCACGGCGTTAAATTTGGTCGACCAACAAAAAGAACCGATGAAATAGATTTAGAAATTTATAATAAAAGGAAAGAAGGTGTACCCATTGGTCAATTGGCAAAAGATTATGACTTGGGTTCGGCTACGATTTATAGAATATTGAATGATGTATTTGAAAAAGTATCAACTGAAGCAACAAAATTATCTAGCTAGGCTAGATCTCATTCATTCGAGATTTAAATGAATACTTAATTATCCCCTTATTTAATCGGCAATAGTTTGCCGTTATTAAACCATACTATTTCCCATTTGCCGCTTCTGTTGGCTAAAATCACTGACATTTCTACCTCGATGTGTACTTTCGTGCTTATACCACTTTCATTAATTAAGTGATCTATTTTAGGCGGAGGAAAATCATTAAACACAAGGCTTTTTTACATAACTAGCTGTTCTAATTATTAAATAAATAACGCAGTAGTTAGTGGTTTTAACCCATATAAATGATCACTTAGTTTGTGAGATTAGTATTAATACTTCTAAAAAACCTGTTGCAAATAACAGGTTTCGATTTGTTGGCCTGCTACTTGCTCTGATATAAGCATTGTCGTTGCAATATTTAATAAGGGAGCAAATATGCAAATTACTAATACACCGTATGTTAATCATGCTGAGTCAGCCCAACATAGCGCGTTAAGCACAAAAATAAATGATGGACAGGCTACTAACACAACCAAGAAAACCGAAACAGACACCGTTTCAATCAGCTCTGCCGGTCGCAATGCTGAAGCTAAATGGCAAGAAATTGCAAATAAATACGATATGACCAATATTTCTGGAAATGAAGTAATGGGAATGGCTAAAGAGCTTTATGACAATAAGTTAATTTCTAGCGGTCAAATGCTTGATATGTATACACCACCAAGTATTGATTTTAATTTAGATGAAAAAGTTAATTATGTAGCTCACGTGACTAAGGAATTGGAAAGCCTAAAATTACATAGTGACGGGTCAGCTCAAATGAGAAATGCAATTGAAGCTAAGTCTAGAGTGTTTGATATTGTAAAACTTATTGGTTAAATACCCATGTTCGTGTGTCATTGTGAACATGGGTTGTGCTCTAATTCTTGTGTGTTAACTATTGAACGAAAACAGAATCACTCCAAAAACCAAATGGTGATGCTATCGAATTTGCTGAAACATTAACAGTACCACTTATATTTGATGCGCCAAAAAAATCGAATTGATGGAGGAATCCAGTAACTGTTTGGCCTGCACTACAAGTACTTAGGTTTGCTCCACATCTAGGAGTGCTAGATGTGGCAGATACACTAGAACCTGCAAACGTTGCGTTGTTTGTATTACCGTAACCGAACTGAAATACATAAACTCTAACTTGGCCACCGCCATGATTTTGAGTGGTTGAGAACTGATTAGCTGATACAGGGTCTATATTAGGATAGGTAACCGATTGTACGGCTCCAATTTCGAAATAAGTAATTCCTTGTGCGGCAGCTCTTGTACTGACACTTGTGGCTAGCTTTGGAGCTTCAACTTCAATGCCTTGCAAATCTGAAGGTGAAAAATATAGTGTATCATTCTGTATTAAAGCAGAGTGGTCTACAACATTTTTCACAACACCTGCTTCAATATCAGCAGCCAGTAAATTTACTGAAAAAGCACTAGAAAGCAAAGCAAGAGCTAATAACGTTTTATTCATTTTCATAACAAACATCCTTTTATCGTAAGCGCGCATTTAAGCAGTGCGCTTAGCTATAATCGAAGTCTAGCTGCACATTCCACGGCATTAGGTCGGTAAAA
>NZ_JAGGDL010000045.1:0-27457 GCF_017653575.1 Pseudoalteromonas sp. K222D | reverse complement strand
CCTTTGGCGAGAAAATGGCCGAATTATAACAGCTGGCCATCTAATCTGAGAAATTGCACTTATTATCCGAATTTAGGTATTGAATACTTCGCTTTAGTGCAGACAATAAAAAACCGCCCAGATGGGCGGTTAATATCGGCTCACAAATCTATTACGGCATAGCGTCTAGATCAGCACCTTCTTTTTCAATCACTTCTGGTATTAAATCTTCTTTACTTACGCCAAGTGCAATAGCAACTGAGCTGGCAACGTAAATAGATGAATAAGTGCCAATAAACACACCAAATAACAATGCTGTAGCAAAGCCATGAATGGTTTGACCGCCCCAAATAAACAAGGCAATTAATACTAAAATAGTGGTAATTGATGTTACTAAGGTACGATTAAGCGTTTGTGTTAAAGACATATCGATAATTTCTATCGTGTCATCAATACGCACTTTGCGAAAGTTTTCACGAATACGATCAGATACTACAATGGTATCGTTTAGTGAGTAACCTATTACCGCTAATATAGCCGCTAATATGGTTAAATCGAACTCTAAACCTAATACCGAAAATAAGCCTACGGTAATAATAACATCGTGAATTAAGCCGCTTACTGCGCCTACTGCAAAACGCCATTCAAAGCGAAATGCTACATAAATCAAGATACAAATAAGTGCAGTTAACATGGCCAGGCCACCCTGCTCTTTTAAATCTTCACCTACGCTTGGGCCAACAAACTCAATACGGCGCATTACTACGCTTTCGTCTGCTAGCTTTAGTGCAGCAATAACTTGGTTACCAATAACTTCAGCTTTTACGTCATCGCCGCGCGGCGCTAAACGAACTAAAATTTCTTGGCTTGAACCAAATAATTGCACCGATGCATCTGCAAAACCATTTTCGGCAAGTACATCACGCACCTTTTTAAGATCTGCAGGTTGCGAAAAGCCAACTTCAACGGCAGTACCACCGGTAAAGTCTAAACCAAAGTTTAAGCCTTTAGTAAAAACCGCTATAAATGACGCTAAAATTAATAACGTTGAAAAACCCATTGCCACTTTACGAAGAGACATGAAACGTAGGGTTTTGCTACCCAATTTTAAAATTTGCATGGCTACTCCTTAAATTGAAAGTTTATCAACACGTTTACCGCCAATAAATAAGTTGATAATCGCACGCGTACCAACAATTGCTGTAAACATTGACGTTAAAATACCAATTGCTAACGTAACCGCAAAGCCTGCAATTGGGCCAGTGCCCACAGCAAACAAAATAACGGCAGCAATTAAGGTGGTAATATTGGCATCAAAAATTGTGCTAAATGCACTGTCATAACCAAAATGAACGGCTTGTTGAGGGCTACGGCCATCGGCCAGCTCTTCACGAATACGTTCAAAAATAAGTACGTTGGCATCAACCGCCATACCTACGGTTAGTACAATACCGGCAATACCTGGCAGAGTAAGCGTTGCGCCTGGAATTAACGACATAACACCAATAATAAGCACTAAGTTAGCAGCAAGCGCAAGGTTAGCAACCATGCCAAAGCCTTTGTAGTAAATAAGCATAAATGCAAGTACGAATGCAAAACCAAGTGCTACCGCGGTCATTCCTGCTTCAATGTTTTCTTGCCCTAAGCTTGGCCCTACAGTGCGCTCTTCAACTATTTGAATTGGCGCTACAAGTGCGCCAGCACGTAGTAATAAGCTTAAGTTATGTGCTTCTGCTGGGTTATCAATACCGGTAATACGGAACGAGCGATCAAGGCGTGCTTGAATAGTCGCTACGTTAATAACTTCTTCAACCTTAATAGGCGGAAGCGCTTTACCGTTGGCATCTTTTTTACCTGATGGTTTGTATTCAATAAATACCGTGGCCATGCGCTTACCAATAGCTCGCTTGGTAAAGGCATTCATTTTTGCCCCACCTTTGCTATCTAGGGTAATACTTACTTGCGGGCGTTGGTATTCATCGCTACCTGATTGCGCGCCAGTAATGTGGCTACCTTCAAGAATAATACGTTTTTTAAGTACCACCGGGTAACCGTCACGGCTCATGATCATTTCAGTACCCGGTGGGATACGACCTTGAGCAGCAGCGCTAATATCGGCGTTTTCTTCTACTTCGCGAAACTCAAGTGTGGCCGTTGCGCCTAAAATCTCTTTAGCACGAGCAGTATCTTGAATGCCGGGTAGTTGCACAATAATTCGCTCAGCACCTTGGCGCTGTACGTTTGGCTCAGCAACACCAATTTGGTTAATACGGTTACGAATAATCGTTTCGTTTTGCTTGATAGCGTAATCACGAATTTCTTTGAGTTTTTGCTCACTCATAGTCGCATAAAATGCGTTATCGTTACTGCTATCATCTATGTATACATTTAATGGATACTGCGTCTTTAAGAAGCGCTCTGCAGCGTCTTTATCTTCTTCGCTGCGCATTTCTACACGCATACGATCAGAGCCCGCTACACGGCGAACACTGCGATAACGAAGTTTTTCTTCACGTAGGTCGCTACGAAAGTCTTCTTCCATTTGCTCAAGCTGGTTATCAACGGCTGTCGCCATGTCAATTTCCATGGTGAAATGCACACCACCACTTAAGTCTAGGCCTAGCTTCATTGGGTTGCCGCCAACCGCTTTTAACCAAGCTGGTTGCGCTGGAGCCATGTTTATAGCAGAAATGTAATCATCGCTAAGAGAGTTACGCAATAAATCTTGCGCTTTTAGCTGCTCTTCAACGTTTCTAAAGCGAACGAGTATTTGCCCATCTTCGAGTTTCGTTGATTTAACACTAACGTTATGTTTTTTGAGGGTTGCGTTTACTTTGTCTATTACACTGAGATCAACATCAGCACCTTTAGCGCCAGAAACTTGTATAGCCGGATCGCGACCATACAAGTTTGGAGAGGCGTATAAAAGGCCAACGGCTACCACAGCTAAAACAAGTAAATACTTCCAAAGTGGAAACTTGTTTAACACGGGGTCGTCCTTATTATTTTTATAGCGACTTCATTGTGCCTTTTGGCAATACCGCAGTTACGGCTGATTTTTGTACTGTTACTTCTGCTTGCTCGTTTAATGAGATAACAACAAAATCTTTATCATCTGCAATTTTTACTATTTTACCCACTAAACCGCCTTGGGTAAGTACTTCATCACCTTTAGCCATCGCGCTCATTAAGCTTTTATGCTCTTTAACACGCTTAGCTTGCGGGCGATAAATCAAAAAGTAAAAAACCAAACCGAAAATAGCTAACATTATTAGCATTTCCATTCCGCCACCGGCAGATGCAGAACCAGTACTTGCGTGGGCATTCGAAATAAATAAACTCATGATACTTCCTCTTTAATTTTTAAAATTTAATTTGTTATATCTGCAAGCTCTGGCACGTCTTGGCCACGGCGAGCATAAAAATCCTGAACGAACTCATCTAACTTACCTGCGCTAATTGCGTTACGTAAGCCTTCCATAACACGTTGATAATAACGTAAGTTATGAATAGTGTTTAATCGTGCGCCTAAAATTTCGTTACATTTATCAAGGTGATGTAAATAAGCACGTGAGTAGTTTCCACAGGTATGGCAATCACACTCAGGGTCAAGCGGGCCAGTATCTGTTTTATGTACTGCGTTACGTATTTTAACCACACCTGTGGTAATAAATAAATGACCATTACGGGCGTTACGGGTTGGCATAACACAGTCAAACATATCAATACCACGGCGTACCGACTCAACTAAGTCTTCTGGCTTACCTACACCCATTAAATAACGTGGTTTGTCTGCTGGCATTTTGTACGCGCAATGATCAAGAATATTGATCATTTCGTTTTTCGGCTCACCTACCGATAAACCACCTAATGCATAGCCATCAAAGCCTATTTCTTCAAGTCCGGCTTGCGATTGTGCACGTAACTCTGGGTACATACCACCTTGAATAATACCAAACAGTGCGGATGGGTTGTCGCCATGGCCTTCTTTTGAGCGTTTAGCCCAGCGAAGTGACAATTCCATTGAATCTTTAGCTTCTTTTTCGGTAGCAGGGTATGGTGTACATTCGTCAAAAATCATCACGATATCTGAACCCAAGTCGCGCTGTACTTGCATTGATGATTCTGGCGTCATCATAATTTTCTCGCCATTTACTGGGGAGCTAAATAATACGCCTTCTTCGGTAATTTTACGCATAGCACCTAGGCTGAACACCTGGAAGCCACCTGAGTCAGTTAGAATCGGGAAATCCCAATTCATAAACTTATGTAAACCATCGTGTTGCTTAATGATTTCAGTGCCTGGGCGCAGCATTAGGTGAAACGTATTACCTAAACAAACTTGCGCGCCTGTTGCTTTTACTTCATCCGGTGTCATGCCTTTAACAGTACCGTAAGTACCTACAGGCATAAATGCTGGAGTTTCTATTACACCACGGTCAAAAATCAAGCGGCCGCGGCGCGCTTTACCGTCTGTAGTGTCTAATTCAAATTTCATATTGTCCTCAATGTCGGAAAAACAGTCCAACAAGCTATAATTTAACCGCTCGATTCTACCCTTTTTACTGCGTTAATACTATTAACTGCGGTAAATTCAATGCTGATTTAAAAGCAAATAGCCAGCTTAAACAAGTAAATTTTGTGGTGTTTATTTACGGGTTAAAAACATCGCATCGCCATAACTAAAAAAACGATACTGCTGCTCTATGGCGGTGTTATATGCGCCCATAATATTGTTTTGTCCGGCAAAGGCACTTACCAGCATGATAAGCGTTGACTCTGGTAAGTGAAAGTTCGTGATCATGGCATCAACTACATTAAATTGATAACCCGGATAAATAAATATATCGGTATCACCAAAGTAAGTATCTAACTTACCACCGTGTACTTTTGCTGCCGATTCTAGAGAGCGTACAGACGTTGTACCTATGGCAATAACACGCCCACCATTGGCTTTAGTGTTTGCTACAGCAGCAACCACATCATCTGGCACTTCTATGTATTCTGAGTGCATAATGTGCTCATCTACCGTGGCAACACGCACCGGTTGAAACGTCCCCGCTCCCACATGCAGTGTAACAAAAGCCATTTGTACGCCTTTATTTTTTAGCGCGGTCATTAACTTATCGTCAAAATGCAAACCGGCGGTAGGAGCCGCAACCGCTCCAGGCTTTTCGCCGTACACGGTTTGATAACGCTCACGATCAGCCTCGTTATCAGGGCGATCTATATACGGCGGTAATGGCATATGGCCAATATCATTTAATATATCGAGTACGTTTTGGCTATGCTCAAACTCCAGCTCAAATAAGGTATCGTGACGCGCAACCATGGTTGCTTTTGCCTTGCCTTCAAGAATTACTTCGTTGCCAGGCTTTAGCGATTTACTCGCACGTACATGTGCCAGCACTCTATGCTCATCAAGCACACGCTCTACTAACACTTCAACTTTTCCGCCTGACGCTTTTTGACCAAACATACGGGCAGGTATTACTCGCGTGTTATTAAACACCAACAAGTCATTTTCGTTAACTAATTCAAGCAAATCACTAAATACTTTGTGCTCAACTACACCACTTGGGCCATCTAGGCTCAATAAGCGGCTACTTGTTCTGTCTTGCTTAGGAAAACGAGCAATTAATTCGTCGGGAAGGTCAAAGCTAAAATCAGCCACGCGCATAGTTGGTAATCCACATCATTTAAAGTCGCGCCAAGTGTATATCTATCGCTTATGAAGCTCAAGAAATCAGGTAAATTCTCATTAAATTACACTTGTTTTACTGCATTTATTATCAGGCTATAAATACGCTTGTCCTAAGCGGTAAATATCATTACTCTTACTCTTTTGAATAATCGTGATTTTTTAGGGGTACTCTAAACGTGGTAAATCAGCTTAAATTGCTAATATTAAACGCCAGCAGTGCTGAGCGTGGCACTATTCGAGCCACTTTAGAGAAATTAAATGTTTTTGAATTTATAGAAGTATCTGATAGCCAACAAGCTTTAAAAATATTAAAAAAACAAGCCGTTAATATAATTATTACTGGCCTTGATGTAGGTAAAATTGATGGCTGGCGCTTCTCAAGAATGATCCGCTCGGGCTTATTAAACACCCCTAAAAATACCCCAATCTTACTTATTCCCCCTATTTATTGTGAACGAATAGCTGAAACTACTGCCCGCAGCTACGGTATTGATGCAGTATTACCTTTTGAGCGCCAAGACATGCTGCCGCAAGTGCTGGCAAGTGTGCTCGCTAACCATTTAGAAAAAAGCAGTCGTTTAAACCTCTTACTGTTAGAGCCGACTAACACTAAAGCCAATGAAATCAGCAAGCCGTTACTGCTAAACTTTTCGATTACCCATGTTACCTCGAGCCAAGCCGCGCTTAATGCTTATAACCAGCAACAATTTGCAATTGTTTTACTTGATGCAACCGCTGCAAGAGCAGAAGAGTCGAGCGTGCTAGTATCTGAAATTTTACAACATAATCCTATGCAAGCAATTGTAACTATTATAGATAGTGATGATGCAGATTATGCGGAGCAGCTTTTACTTTCCGGCGTAACCGACTTTATACGTGCCCCATACGATCCGCCATTTTTAAATAAAGTATGCGACCATGCAGCGCGTCGCGAAGACTTTATGGTGAGCTACGCTGAATTTGCTAACAAAGTAGAGCAACTGAGCATAAGCGAAGTGCGATACCGAGATTTATTTTCTGCGCATCAACGTATTTTATTGCATTTAAATACTGTCGTTCTGGAACTTGATCAGCAAGGGCTTATTCGCTTTATCAACCCAGCGTGGGAAGCATTAAGTGGCTTTGGTGTTAAATCGACACTACAACAGCAATTAACTAATTTTTGTATTGCTGAATGCCAAGTAAAACTACAAGCAACAATAGACGACATTCTTTGTGGTGGTGAGTACAAACAACAAGTTGAAATAAGGCTACAACATAAAAATGGCAGCCAAATTTGGGTTGAATGTCGGCTGCAGCTCATACAAAACAGCCATAATAACGCCACTATTACCGCCACAATCGACAATATTCATGAACGTAAACAAGCGGAACTGCAGCTGCGCCATTTGGCACTTCACGATACGCTTACTGGCCTGCATAACCGCTATTACTTTGACCAACAGCTGAATCGTATTTGCCAACCTCAGCACACCCATTCAGATATTGAACACGCGCTTATTTATATCGATTTAGATCACTTTAAAATAATTAACGATAGTAAAGGCCATCAACAAGGCGATATTGTTTTAAAAGAAGTAGCGCAATTATTTATAACAAACATAAGTACCGAGCATTTAGTGTGTAGAGTTGGTGGCGACGAATTTGCAGTGATCCTCAAACATACTAACTTGCTTGACGCGCATTTAATTGCCGAAGGTATATGTAACGCGATTGAACAAAATCAATTTAAATCTGAGGAGCAAATATACTCAATCAGTTGCTCAATTGGTTTAACTCAAATTACCGAAAAGAATTGCGACCCGAGCGAATGTTTAAAACAAGCAGATATTGCCCTGTATATCGCTAAAAATTTAGGTCGGAATTTAGTGCATTGCTATGCAAAACAAGATGCCCATAACAATACGCTACAGACTGGCTTAGAGTGGGGACATGGTATTCGCCAAGCGCTGCAACAAGATAGTATTGAACTGCATTACCAACCAATTTGGGATTTTAGGCGCAATGAAGTGGCTTACTTTGAGGTGCTGCTGCGCTTAAAAATAAATGATGAGCTAATTTTTCCTAATCAATTTATTCCTTCATTAGAAATGCTAAACGATACTTTTTTAATGGATCAATGCGTTATTCGTAACACAATTGCTAATGTTGCCCTCTACCCAGAACTTAACCAAGTAGCTATAAATCTCTCTGCGCAGTCATTTTTAGATGAGCGTTTAGTGCCATTAATAGAGTCAAATTTAGCAAAGTATCAGGTTTTACCAACACAAATAATTTTTGAAATTACCGAATCAGCCAGCATTAACAACTTAGCAGCTACGCGTAAAATGATTGAAAAACTCAATATTTTAGGCTGCCACTTTTCGATTGACGATTTTGGCACCGGCTTCAGTACTTTTAACTACTTGAAACAACTGCCAGCACAGCATGTAAAAATTGATGGTTCGTTTGTTTGCGATATGCTCAACGACCCTATTGATTTAGCACTAGTAAAGGCCATTAACGACATTAGTCATTCACTCGATAAGCGCTCTGTGGCTGAATATGTAGAAACCGAAGAAGTATTTTTTGCATTAAAAGAAATTGGCGTTGACTACGGCCAAGGCTATTTTATAGCTCGCCCTACGCCTATTGAAGGCGTTAAAAGTGAACTTGAAAAGATTTTAAAAAATAAAACGTTTTACCAACAACTACCTAGCAAAAAATAAACAGCTGTAAACAAAATTAAGCTCTTTACTACTATCATAATTATCTTTCTCGGCTATACTTTACTTACAAATCAGCAAATGTCGCGCAATTGATACGATAAGCGCAAAAAAACGTGACATTATAAATCAGCCTAAATAAGACGACAATTTTTTGGATGTTGGATGTTGGATGTTGGATGTTATTAGAGTTTAAGGAGGTAAATATGACACAGCTAGTTGTTTTATTACTACTTATGCATTTTGCAATTGCGTTTCAGTGTTACCGATATGCACACATTAAAGGTTATCCGGTTCGGGTATTTACTGTATTAGGGCTAGTGCCTTACTTTAATCTGGTTGTTTGGGTTTATTTGCTTTTTTTACCTAAACTAGAACCATATGAAAGCCATAACCATGAAAACAAGCAGCTATCTTAGCTGCTTGTTGCTGCCTCTTTAGCAAAGTCTAAACTACACTGGTGTTTTAAAAACACCTCTAATTGCTGGCTGAACAATTTAAAGTCGCGAATTCGTCCGGTTGTTTTACGCCACAAAATACCAATTTCACGGTATGCCTCATTCGCCGATGGGGTTGCTAGCATATTTTTATTATCTAAAATGCCGGCATTAATCGCCATTTGCGGTAAAAAGGTCACCCCCAACTGATACTCCACCATGCTCAATAAAGTATGCAAGCTGGCTGCTTCAAACGGGTTTATACAGCTGACACGGTTTAAATGACATGCACTAAGCGCGTGCCCGGTCATACAGTGCTCACGTTCTAGTAAGAACACGCTGGCGTCGGGTAATAAGTTAAAGTCTTGCACGTTCTTTGCTGGCGTGTAATCTTTGTGATGTACCAAACTAAAATGATCTCTAGCTAACACCTGAGTATGAAACTTATCGGTTTGATACGGCAGTGCTAATAAGGCTAAATCTATCTGACCATGCTCTAATTTATCGAGTAACTTATCGCTAGTATCTTCTACTAATACCAGTTCTAAATCGCAAAATTCTTGCTTACAAAAATGATACAAAGGCGCGGCAATAAAGCTCGCAATAGTAGGAATAACCCCTACGGTTAACTTACCACTCAGCGGCGTTAAAAAGCTTTTAGTGAGCTCTTTTAAACTAATTGTGTCGTGAATAATTTTGCGCGAACGTTCAACTACTTCCTCACCAATGGTGGTAAACATTAAACTGCGGTTTTCACGTTCAATAAGTTGGCAGCCTAGTGTTTCTTCTAAGTTTTGAATGGCTGTACTTAATGTTGATTGGCCAATAAAGCACGCACTAGCAGCGCGGCCAAAATGTTGATATTGATGTACTGCAAGTAAATACTGCAGCTGTTTTATACTCGGAAGATTAGTCATTTTGTCTTTCCACAAGTGAACTACTCAGCGACTAAAGATCACTGGGCTTCTACAATCTAGCTTTTGGGCTAGGCTGCTACTTTTTTCTCAGATCCAACAGCTAACTCCGATAACTCGAAGACTTTAGTTTTAATAGCTGATTTCTGCTGAGATATGGGGTTAACCCTTGCGACAATTCCAGCCGCAATTAAATCTAATTCACCTGTTTTAGCTATACTTTTTGCCGCAGATAAGTCGCGACCTTGATATGTCCTGCAAGCCAAACAAGTGAAATTTCTATCTTTCAGTGTCAAAACATGATGCTGGCCGCATTCACTGCAAATCCCTGTGGATTTTTCAAATCTGCCAATTTCATGATAGATCTTACCTTCAAGCTCAGTTTTATACTTTGAAAGCTGAGTGATGAGCCCCATTACGTTGTCGGCCACCATACTGCCATTAAATTTCTGCATTGCTTTTACATTTAAATTTTCAAAAATTAAAATATCATTTTCATTGGTTATCTGTCGTGAAATTTTATGCGCAAAGTCGAGCCTTTGCCTTGAGATTTTACCATGTAATTTATTGATGCGTTGTTTTGTTTTGTGCCAGCGATTAGAACCTTTTTTACGGCGTGCAAGCTGGCGTTGCAATTGATTCAGCTTCTCTTTTGATTGCTTTAAAAACTTTGGATTATCGGCAACATAACCGTTTGAGCCAACAACCGTCTGCTTTGAGTTAATATCAAAGCCTGTAATTGTTTTTAACACGCGAAGCGCGGCCTTGCATTCCACTTCTTGAGTTATACTACATTCCCATTTTCCGTGACGATACTGAACAGTCACGGTCTTGATTTTACTTGCTAATTTGCGATGTAAAATAATCGGAACTCTGCCGATTTTAGGGACACTAATAGCACCATTTTCAATGCGAATACAGTTGGAGTTGTTAACCGCCCGAAACGAGTCATTGTGAAGTTTTTTCTTTTTGTAAGTGATTTTATGCTTTGGAAAGCGTTGCAAACGACCTTTAGAGAATGCATTTTTCAACGCGGTTTCCAAGTCGCGAGCAACTTGCTGAGCCGCAGCAGAATCAAACGCTTTTATCCAATTAAACTCTTCAAAAGGCTTTAGCTCTTTAAGAACCGAGGCCATGTCTTTGTAAAACAAAAACGTTTTATCATACTCATATCGCCGCATGTTTTCAGATAACAACATATTCCAAATGCCTCGCGAAGTCGCGCCAAACTCAAAGAGTTTAACTTCTTGCTCTGGCGTTGGATTTAGCCTGTAGTTGTATCTAAGCGTCTTTTTCATACACTGTATAGACTACTGTATAAGCTCAGGTTGTCAAGATGCAATATGACAATAAATCGTATTGTCAATATTTAATAGAATTACATTTAATATTGGTTGTGAAATACAGAAAACAGTTATTGGTAGGACACCTAGGGAAATTCGTTAAAAACTCTATTGTCGAATTATCAACAAAATCAGAAAATATATTCGAGAGCAAGGCTAGCGATTCATCCCAGCGACTAAAGATCACAGGGTTTTCTCGCTAAGTAATCGATAAAAAGACCCCAACACCTAGGGCATTGAGATCTTTTCAAGCTAAAAGTCTTTAAGTACTTTTTTATTAAACCCCAAATGCGGTTCTTAGTACGTAGAAAATAACAATAGCAAGGCCTGCGCCCACTGGCAATGTAATTACCCAAGAAACTACAATGTTTCTAATAACACCCATGTTCAGTGCGGCAATACCGCGTGCCATACCTACACCCAACACCGCACCCACTAAGGTTTGCGTAGTTGAAATTGGTAAGCCTGTGCCAGATGCAATTACAACAGTTGAAGCAGCAGCTAATTCAGCAGCAAAACCACGGCTAGGGGTTAAATGTGTGATCCCTTCGCCAATCGTTTTAATTACTTTTTTACCTAAAATAGCTAAACCGGCCACAATACCAAAACCACCTAGTGGTAATATCCACCAAGCAATAGCCGCTTGTTTTGCAATTTCACCGTTGTTTTCAACAATACTTACCACAGCCGCAAGAGGACCAATAGCATTAGCAACGTCGTTAGAACCATGAGCAAATGCCATACAACAAGCCGTTAAGACCATAAGTACTGCAAAAACTTTTTCAACGTTATTAAATTGCATTTTTTTATCGGCCTGAGGGTCGATTTTTAAACGTGAAATTGCAATTTTACCAATAAAGCCTACTACTACTGCAATCGCAATAGATAGACTAATACCTTCCACTGTGCCTAAGTTAATACCAATATGTTTTAAGCCTTTTTTAATTGTCACAAGTGACATAATAAAGCCAGCTAAGCCCATATAAATTGGCACGAAACGTTTAGCATTTTTAAGCGGAGTAGCCGTATCAAAAATAAGCTTTTGTGCGCTCATAAATATTAAGTAGGCAATAAAACCTGATATAGCAGGCGTTACTATCCAACTACCAACAATTCCTGCAACCTTGTTCCAATGAATCGCTTCACTGCCTACTGCCACTAAAGCAAAACCTATAATAGCGCCAATAATAGAGTGAGTAGTTGATACTGGCCATCCTAAGAATGATGCCATTAATAGCCAGGCGCCTGCTGCAAAAAGCGCAGAAATCATACCTAATATCATTAATTCAGGAATATCCATAAATGGCGTTGAATCAATAATGCCATTACGAATTGTCGATGTAACTTCGCCGCCGGCCAAGTAAGCACCTGCAAACTCAAAGATCATCGCGATAAAAATCGCTTGTTTAATCGTTAGCGCTTTAGAGCCTACTGATGTGCCCATTGCATTGGCAACATCATTTGCGCCAATACCATAAGCCATAAAAAAGCCAACTGCTGCGGCAATTAAAATTAATACCGTGCCGTAAGATGCAATGATATCCATTGTGTAACCTTAATCTATCGTTTTTGAACTGATTTTAAATTAACGAGCTAACATCAGCTCAAGACGTGATCCTACGCGCTCTGCAATATCTGCAAGCTCGCCAACCCATTCAATGATCTTATATAAAAACATCACATCAACCGGGTTTAACTCACCTTCTACTGCGCGTAGTTGGCGGCGTATTTTAATTTGCATTTCATCCGTGTCTTGTTCTATGGCATCCAATTCAACGAGCATTTTTTCAACCAAGGCCACTTCGCGACCTTTAAAACCTGTTTCTAATAACTCTTCTAACTCATTTATCGCATTAGATGCTTGTTTAGTAGCATCAACACAACGTGTTAAATAAGCTAAAAAGTCGATTTGAATTACTTTTGGTATGATCATCTCACGACCAATTACACGCCCTGCAATGTCTTTTGCTTTATTGGCAATTTTATCTTGCTGGGTTACTAATTCGAGCAGATCTGTACGCTCTACCGGCATAAATAATCCACGCGGTAGTTGTAAACGTATATTTCTTTTCATTTCATCGGCTTCACGTTCTAAATTACGAATGGTTAAACGTAGCTCTTCAGCTTGTTGCCATTCTTCTTTAAATACGTGATTAAAAAAAGGAATCAAAGCTTTACTAGCTTGATGAACCTTTCGAATATGTTCTTCCATTGGTTTGATAGGAGATTTTGCAAATACTCCTAGAAACGCGTTAGTTTGCATAACTGACCCTTAAATCAATTTAGTATGCTGTGCGGCATGAATTTTACAGTATTAAGCTCGATTGTGAACGCTTTTTATTGCTCAACCGCCAGCAAACTAAAAAAAAATTATAATTCGTCGTTGTAATAAAAAGGACTAATTAAAAAAATTATAAAGACTTTTCTATATCTTCTTGAGATGTATGACGAATATCTTTTCCATTAACAAAATAAATAATATATTCAGCAATATTTTGACACCGATCACCAATGCGTTCTAATGAACGAACTGACCACACTAAATCCATAATTTTCGGGATTGAGCGCGGGTCTTCCATCATATAGGTCATAATTTGACGAATAATGGCTTCGTACTCTCTATCAACTTTAGCATCCTCTTTGTGTACTTCAAATGCACGTTGTACGTCCATACGTGCAAATGCATCAAGTACATCGTGCAACATTTTTGATACTTGGCGTCCCATATTTTCAATATTTACTAATAAAGCCTGTTGGTCTTTAGTAAATGAATCTAATGCAACTTTAGCAATTCGCTTTGCTTCATCGCCTATACGCTCTAAATCAGCAATGGTTTTTGCAATAGCCACCACTAAACGCAAATCGCTTGCAGCAGGCTGACGCCTGGCAATAATTCGCGTACATTCTTCGTCAATACTTACTTCCATTGCATTAACTTTATAATCATTCTCTCGCACTTTTTGCGCAAGCATAGCATCATTTTGGCTCACTGCATCTAACGCACTGTTAAGCTGTTGCTCAACCAGCCCGCCCATACTAAGCACAAGGTTGCGTACGTTTTCTAATTCTTGATTAAAACGGCCAGAAATATGCTTATTAATGTTATGTTCCATCGTTATTATCCTATCAATATTGTACACATAATATCGGCTGAATTAGCCGTAACGACCGGTTATATAGTCTTCTGTTTTTTTCTTATTAGGCGTTGTAAATAAAGTATTGGTGTCTGAGTATTCAATTAGCTCCCCCATATACATAAACGCCGTTTGGTCAGAAACTCTGGCGGCCTGTTGCATATTATGGGTAACAATTACCACTGTAAACTTGCTCTTTAAATCGTTAATTAGCTCCTCTATTACTAAAGTAGAAATAGGGTCTAGTGCCGAGGTAGGTTCATCAAGCAGTAATACTTCTGGCGAAATAGCAATTGAGCGCGCAATAACTAAACGTTGCTGCTGTCCCCCCGACAACCCAAAAGCGCTGTCGTGTAGCCTGTCTTTTACTTCATCCCACAGCGCTGCACCACGCAATGATTGCTCAACTACTTCATCTAATTTACGTTTGTCTTTAATACCTTGTAAGCGCAAACCATAAACCACATTTTCATAAATTGATTTAGGAAAAGGGTTAGGTCGCTGAAATACCATGCCTACGTTACGACGCAGCGCCGCTACATCAACGCTTTTATCGTAAATGTTTTGTCCATGTAGCAGTATTTCACCTTCTATGCGGCAAATATCAACTAAGTCGTTCATGCGGTTAATACACCGTAATAAGGTTGATTTACCACACCCCGACGGGCCAATAAAGGCTGTTACCTGGCCCTTTGGAATATTCATATTTACTTTACTCAGCGCTTGTTTATCGCCGTAGTAAAGATCGAGATCTTTAATCTCTAACGCTGTTTGCTCTGTGGTTAAATTGTCTAAGTCTAACTTCAAGCTGGTATTGGCTTGATTTACTTTTGGAGCGACTGAAATCATGTTTGTTACCTATTAAATCTTATTAAAGCTCAAGCGATCTGAATTTTTCACGTAAATGATTACGTATACCAATAGCGGTTATGTTGAGGGTAATAATTACCGACACTAATAAAAATGCCGTTGCATATACCAGCGGTCGCGCCGCTTCAACATTCGGGCTTTGAAAGCCAACATCGTAAATATGAAAACCTAAGTGCATAAACTTTCTGTCTAAGTGAAAGTATGGAAAGTTACCATCAAGCGGTAACGTAGGTGCCATTTTTACTACACCCACCAGCATTAATGGCGCTACTTCACCTGCTGCACGCGCAACAGCCAGTATTAAACCTGTCATAATTGCTGGGCTTGCCATAGGTATAACAATACGCCATAAGGTTTCTGCTTGTGTGGCACCAAGCGCTAATGATCCGTGGCGTACCGTACTTGGAATACGCGATAGTCCCTCTTCAGTGGAAACAATAACCACAGGCAAGGTAAGTATTGCCAGTGTTAAAGCCGACCACATAACACCTGGTGTACCAAATACCGGAGTAGGTGATGACTCAGGATAAAATAATTGGTCAAGGCTGCCACCTAGCATATAAACAAAAAAGCCTAAGCCAAATACACCATATACAATAGAAGGTACACCGGCTAGGTTAATTACCGCAATACGGATCATCTTAGTTACCGCATTTTTAGCCGCGTATTCATGCAAGTAAATTGCAGCAACCACCCCAAATGGCGTCACAATAACAGCCATTAGCATAACCATAAACACGGTACCAAATATGGCCGGAAATACGCCACCTTCGGTATTTGCTTCGCGAGGGTCATCTGATACAAACTTACCTAATTGGATAAAGTAATGGCCCAGTTTGGTTAAAAAGCTCATGTCGTTTGGAAACCACACATCTAATACTTGATACAATGGAATGGTGACTATTTCGCCGCGCATATCTTTAACCATAACTTGGTCGCGCTGTGCTTGTTTACGCAGTGCAAACAGTTGCTTTTCGAGCACCGCATACTCGGCACGTAGTTCTGCACGCGCCTCTGCAAGCTCAGCAACACGTTCGTCTGTAAGTTCATTATCAAGTAAGTAGGATTTTTCTTTTAGCCTTAGACGTTCCAGTTCATAGTTAATATGACCAATATCACCGTTTTGTAAATCAAGTGCTTCGTCGTTTAAATCAACTGCCCGTTCAACCAGCTTATGTAAATAGGCTACCTTATCGCCGGTAACAGGTTGTCCATCTTCAATTACGCCTTCTACGTAGCCATAAAAATTACCATTTTTGCTACGCTCAAACACGGCAAGAGTGGTAGGCGTTGATTGGTTTTTTATGTCAGTGTTTAATATCCAACGAAAATCTAAATCTACATATTCACGGTTACCTGTTTTAATTAATAACCGCTCAAATTCTTCCCTATCATATGCCGAAACATCAACACCGGTTGCCGCTAAACGCGCTTTGGGTACTAATTCTCGATCGTAAATTTCACCAATAATAGTTTGTTTTGCAATTGAGCCTTCCAGCTCAAATTGCACTACTTCAGAAGGCCAGAAAAAGCTTAACCCTTTCCACGCTATCATAGCTAATAAACCAATTACTGAAATTAAGCTGATGCTCACCGCACCACCGGTCATCCAAATCCAAGGAGAACCAGACCTAAACCACTGCTTTACCATGTCGTGTTCTCCACTTACATTGAGCTGTATTTTTCACGCAGTTGCTGACGAACAAACTCAGCAATGGTGTTAAAAACAAAGGTAAATATAAATAATACAAATGCTGCTAAAAACAATATTCTGTAATGCGAACTACCCACTTCCGACTCTGGCATTTCAACCGCAATATTTGCCGCAAGCGTACGCATTCCCTGAAACACACTCCAATCCATAATCGGGGTATTACCGGTTGCCATAAGCACTATCATGGTTTCGCCTACTGCGCGGCCAAGGCCCATCATTACCGCAGAAAATATTCCAGGGCTGGCGGTAAGTAATACCACGCGTATCAGTGTTTGCCACTGTGTTGCACCCAGTGCCAGTGAGCCATTAGACAAATGCTTAGGCACGCTAAATACCGCGTCTTCCGCAATCGAAAATATAGTAGGAATTACAGCAAAGCCCATCGCAATACCCACTACCAAGGCATTACGCTGATCGAAGGTCATGCCAAGCTCGTTAGTTAAATATTGGCGCACGTTACCATCAAACATCCACAGCTCAACAGTTTCGCTCATCGCAAACGAAAACCAACCAATAAATAACACTACCGGTATAAGTATAATGGCATGCGATCCTTCAGGAATTTTATGGCGAATACTGGCTGGTAATTTAGTCCAACCAAGCGCAGTGGCCAAAATACCTAAAGGTAATAACACCAGTAAGCCAACTATGGCTGGTAAGTGCTGCTCTATTAAAGGCGCTAACCATAGGCCCGCTAAAAACCCCAAAATAACGGTAGGAAGTGCTTCCATTATTTCTACCGTTGGCTTAACCACTTTACGCAGTTCACTCGACATAAAGTAAGCGGTATAAATAGCAGCAGAAATCGCGATAGGTACGGCAAATAGCATGGCGTAAAATGCCGCCTTTAAAGTACCAAACGAAATAGGCACTAACGAAAACTTAGACTCAAAGTCGTCACTGGCTGAGGTTGATTGCCAAATATAACCTGGCTCTGGGTAACCTTCGTACCACACTTCTTGCCAAAGTGCAGACCAAGTAACTTCAGGATGTTCGTTATGAATTTCTAATACGGTTAGTTTGTTGTCAGCAACAATTAGCGCTGCATTTGCACGCGGTGCTATAGCAAAGTTTTTAATTGCTCCTTCGCTTACTTTGCCTTGCCACAATTTTGCTTGGCTTGTGGTGTAATAAACACCTAACTCACCATTACTACTGGTAGTAAAAAAGGTACGGCGGTAAAACTCAGTAAATACGTTTAATTTACTTTGCTTTGTTGTTTCAAATGAACGAATTTTTTGATATTCACGGCCACTGTCGGTATTTATTTCAAACCACTGCGATACCTTTCCATTATCGTTTGCCAACATAAGTGAGTTAGCACCCGCAAGTAATTGCGCCGCAACAATATTGGCATTTTCTTCATTGGCAGACAGTAATTGAATTTGCTCTACTTCGCTTGGGTCACGCGTATCGTAAACATAAATTTGATTAGCTGAGCGCACAAATACTCGGGTAGTATCTGGCGACATAAGTAACTCATCTACTCGCCCAGCAACATCTAGCTCGGTGCGTTCCACAAGCCATTCAACTTCACCGCTAAACATGTTTTCTTCAGCAACAAAGCTACTAAATAAAACGCGCTTGTCGGCTGTTAGCGCAACAACGGCTGTTTTGTCTTCAAAGTGGCTAAATGCAAAACGCTTTATAGCAGCACCTTGCTCGTCTACCTCTAAAGCAAGTTCGCCTAGCGGATAATCTAAACGTGGAGTTAATTTACGTTCGTTATTTGGAAACGTCACCATAAATTTAGGAATAACAATTTTTACACTGCCATTTTCTAAACCATATGCATATTGCCCCTGAAACGGTGCACTGGTAGCAAAGCTACTCACATCGCTAGGCAGGGTTACCTCTAGCGTTTTTAGCTTTTTACCAAAGTTAGCTTTTTCAACACTATAAAAGTCAACACTCCCTTGCTGGCTTAATAAATAAGCAACTTCAGTTTGTTCCTCAACGCCTACTCCCACTATTTGCTCTGCGTTTGTAAGATTAAAACTGTCGCGCTTTTCAACTTTAGCTGATTCAAAAATTGGCTGTACTATATAAAGAAGGTAGAAAAAAATTAATAGCAGCGCTATTAATACCATTACTCCACCTACGGTTATGCCAAACTGGGCAAGTCGGTCTTTAAATAGACGGCTTCGATCCGTATTAAAAGTCGGCTTATTCGGATTGGAAGTCATCAAAACATCCTTTAATCTTAACGTTGCAGTGATTATATTTCATCAAAGTGACAGTAATGTTACAGCGGTAATAATTATTTACCGTATGATTTAAATATCTTTAAGATCGAATAGCAGCCGTGTTTATGCAGTATTGATGAACTAAATATTATATTTATTGGACAAAGTATTTATCGAGGTCAATACTCAGGAAGCATTTAGTTAATAATTATGGTTTGTTGCAAGAGCTGCACTGTAGGATTAAAGGTCTAACTTTAGCAACTAAATCATAATATTTAACCTGAACTCTGAATAGAGTTAAACAACACTTAATGCCTATGCATTACCTTATTTGGGCTTTAAAGAAGAGAACTATTTATGAAGCAGTTGGTTATAACCATTTTAGGACAAGATCGTCCTGGTTTAGTAGAGAGCATTTCATCCGTTATTTTAGAAAATCATGGCAACTGGCTAAGCAGCAACTTGAGCCATTTGCTCGGTCACTTTGCAGGTATTATTCAGATTGAAGTTAGCGAAGAGCATTTTCAGGCACTGCAAAATGCGCTCAATGCTCTGCCTAAACTTGATGTACGTATTGAAACAGGCAATACAGAAATAGAACCCGCCACACGTGAGCAACTTAACTTTGTTATTACCGGTAACGATCGCCCGGGTATTGTGCAAGAGCTTGCAAGTGTAATTCGTCATAAAGGAGCCAATATTACTCACTTAAACTCAAGGCAACAAAGCGCACCTAATTGGGGCGTGCCTATTTTTAGTGCTGTTGCTACAGTAACACTACCTAATGGGTTGAATAAAGAAGAAGTAATTAATGCATTAGAGTCGATAACAAGCGACTTAATTGTTGATGTAGAAAAGGTTTAACAAAATAACGGCGCTACACACCATAGTGTAGCGCCGTTATTTTTATTAGTTTTAACTGTATATAAATTTACATAACCTGAACTCTTGTTAAGAGATTTACTAACGTATTGAATCATCGTTATATTTAATTTTATTTTCTCTAGCTAGAAATTTTCAGTGAAAATAAGGCGAATTTACGCGTCAATAGCTGGCCTATTGCAAGAAAATTCAACGCCGTTAACGCTGAAAATAGCTGCTTGAGATAAGTTTGTTATCCGGAGATCAGGTTACATATCTATATGTCGGTTTATGCTTTGTACCATTTGTTTTAATCCTTGGTACTCAAGCTGCAGTATTTGTCCGAGTTTTTCTTTGCCGTCTGCAGTTTGTGTTTTTCCCTCTAAGTACTCATAAGCATTTATTACTTTTTGATGCTGATCAGACAAATAGCCCTGAATAGCTTGCTCATCTAATTGGGTACTTCGATCTAAATCAGTAAAATTCAGTAGCTCTGGATTTTCTGCAAAATACTCATAGCAGTAGGTATCTAACGTATTTATGGTGGTGATTGCTTTAAAGCCAATTAAATCTTCAGCGAGTTTTTTTTCGTATTTAGTACAGTAATCAACTAATTGAGTATTATGCTCACCTAATAGTTCCCGCACACTAAAAAAGTTGGCCGCCATTTGTGTATGAAACAAAATAGTCCAGTCATACATTTGTTGAATTGTTTTAACTTGCATCTGCATTCCTTACTTAAGCTGAGTAAACATAGTAATGCGTAAATCGTGCCATATAAAAAAGTGAGCAATATCAATAGCAAAGTTGCAGGCTATGTAACTTAATACTGTTTTTCAGTATAAGTTACATAGCCAATGTAAATATTATAGGTCGCGTTTGCGCCACAATAAATACGTTGCCGGTATTACTAATAAGGTTAAAACAACCGCACTAAACATACCCCCTACCATAGGCGCTGCTATGCGGCTCATTATTTCACTGCCCGTGCCAGTGCCATAAAGTACCGGTAATAAACCTATCACTATAGTAGCTACTGTCATCATTACGGGGCGTACTCTTAGCCCTGCGCCCTCTGTTATTGCTTGCTTAAGCTGCTCATAATTAAGCGGCACACCAGTTTGTTGTGCTTGGGTAATTTTTTCTTGGTAGGCCTGATTTAAATACACCAGCATGATCACCCCAATTTCTACGGCCACCCCTGCAAGTGCAATAAAGCCCACCCCAACAGCCACCGAAAAGTTAAAGCCTTCTAGGTACATTAGCCATATTCCGCCAATCATCGCCAACGGTAAAGTAACGATAATAATCAATACCTCCGCAAAGCTTCTAAAGTTCAGATACAGCAGCACTACAATAATGGCTAACGTTAGTGGTAATACGTAAGCAAGCTTATCTTTAGCACGCTGCATATATTCATATTGCCCAGCCCAGGTAATTGAATATCCTGCTGGTAGTATCAATTGCTCATGCAAAATTTGCTGGGCGTTTTCTACATATGTACCAATATCAATATTTTCTATATCAATAAAGCTCCAACCATTTAAGCGGGCATTTTCACTTTTTATTCCGGCTGGGCCATCTTCAATAAATACTTTAGCAACATCGGCTAAAGCTATACGCTGCCCGGCTGGAGTTACAATAGGAAGTAACATTAGCTCCTCAGGTGAATCGCGGTAACCTTGCGGGTATCGTAAATTTACCGGATAGCGCTCTTGCCCTTCTACGGTTTGGGTGACATTTGTGCCGCCAATAGCAGTAGCTACAACTTGCTGTATATCGGCAATATTTAAACTATAGCGCGCCGCTTTTTCACGGTTTATATCTACCTTAATATAACGCCCACCAGCAACTCGCTCAGAATAAACGGATGCCGTACCCGGTACATCTTTTAAAATGCTTTCAATTTGTTGACCTATTTTTTGAATTTCACTCAATTTAGGGCCAGCAACTTTAATCCCCACCGGGGTTTTAATGCCGGTTGCTAACATATCAATACGGGTTTTTATTGGCATAACCCATGCGTTAGTTACCCCAGGAAACTTCACTAAACTATCTAGCTCTTTTTTGAGTTTATCTAGGGTCATACCTTCGCGCCATTGATCTTTAGGCTTGAGCTGAATAAAGGTTTCTATCATGGTAAGCGGCGCTGGATCTGTGGCGGTTTCTGCTCGCCCTACTTTACCAAATACAGTTAGTACCTCTGGCACAGTGGCAATTAATTTATCGGTTTGCTGTAACAACTCCCGCGCTTTACCAATCGAAATACCTGGATAAGTAGTTGGCATATACATTAAATCGCCCTCATCAAGGGGGGGAATAAACTCGCTCCCCATTTTATTTACAGGATAAAAGCCAATCACTGCAATCAACGTAGCTAAGGCCAAAGTTGCTTTAGGAAACTTAAGTACTGCGTTAAGTAATGGTTTATAAGCATTTACCAGCATACGGTTAACCGGATTTTTTTGCTCTGAAATTACTTTGCCGCGAATAAAGTATCCCATAAGTACCGGTACTAAAGTAATTGCAAGCCCAGCAGAGGCAGCCATAGCATAGGTTTTAGTGTACGCCAGCGGGGCAAACATACGCCCTTCTTGCGCCTCTAAAATAAATACCGGCATAAAACTTACCGTAATTATCATTAAGCTAAAAAATAATGCGGGGCCGACTTCACTGGCCGAATCAATCACCACTTGCCAGCGGTTTTCATCGGTTAGTGGGGTTTTTTCCATATGTTTGTGCATATTTTCAATCATCACTATGGCGCCATCGGTCATGGCGCCAATTGCAATGGCAATACCGCCAAGCGACATAATATTGGCATTAATACCTTGCCAGTACATAATTAAAAATGCTGTTAAAATTCCCAGTGGTAGAGTAATAATCGCTACTAAAGATGAGCGCACATGAAACAAAAATACAATGCAAACCAAAGCAACCACAACCAACTCTTCGAGTAATTTACTGCTTAAGTTATCAACTGCATCTTTAATCAAGTTGGAGCGGTCGTACACGGGTACAATTTCAACTCCCGCTGGTAACCCTTTTTTTAATGATTCGAGCTTTGCTTTTACCAGCTCAATGGTTTTTTGCGCGTTTTCACCGAAGCGCATTACCACTACGCCACCAGCCACTTCGCCTTCGCCATTAAGTTCGGCAATACCACGGCGCATTTGCGGCCCTAGACGAATATCGGCCACATCACGCAATTGCAGTGGTGTGGCATTAGTATTTACACCTAAAGGAATCGCTTCTAAATCGGCGACACTTTTAATATAGCCGGTGCTAGTAACCATGTATTCAGCCTCGGCCATTTCGACTACCGATGCGCCCATTTCTTGATTGCCTTGGGCAATGGCAGTTTGAATTAAGCTCAGTGGAATGCCATAAGCTCGTAACTTATCGGGGTCAACCGTCACTTGGTACTGTTTTACCATGCCCCCTACTGAGGCAACCTCAGATACGCCAGGTACGGTTTGTAATTCAAATTTTAAAAACCAATCTTGTAAGCTGCGTAATTGGCTAATATCGTGTTGATTAGTTTTATCTACCAGTGCATATAAGTAAATCCAACCAACACCGGTGGCATCGGGGCCAAGCTCTGCGCTGGCTGTAGCTGGCAAGCGGCTCGCTACTTGGCTTAAATATTCTTGTACTCGGCTACGTGCCCAGTACAAATCGGTTTTTTCATCAAATATTACATATACGTAAGAGTCTCCAAAAAATGAAAAGCCCCTTACTGTTTGCGCTCCTGGCACCGATAACATTGCGGTGGTAAGTGGAAAAGTAACCTGATCTTGCACTACTTGCGGTGCTTGCCCCGGATACGAGGTTTTAATAATTACTTGCACATCTGATAAGTCGGGCAAGGCATCAACTGGGGTATTTTTAACAGCAAATAAGCCCCCGCCAATTAAAATAACGGTCAGTAACAACACAAAAAAGCGATTAAGAACGGACCAACGTATAATTGCAGCTATCATATTGCCTCCTAATGCGCGTTATGCAATTGCATAGTGTGATTACCTGATGCGCTTGTAGAGTGCTCACCATTTATGTGGCTAATCACAAACTCCCCCTGCTGCAAACTAAAGGTAAAGTTTATTTGTTGCTGCGCTGCAAGTGCGGTTAAATCTATATCATCTGCAAAGGTAAAATCGAGCCTTGCAGGTTCGCGTCCCCATTTTTCTATTGCACCACGGCTAATATTTGCTATGCGCTGTGCTTTATCAATACTGTTAATTGTGCCCAAAACAGTTGCTGTATTTTTTTCGCTATTTGTTACTGTGCTTTTCATTATATGAATAGCCGTTAATACATAACTGCCATCAGCTTGCTTAGTCAGCTCAAAATGTAATGTTTGGCCATTTTCAAAAGCAGTAAAGTCAACATCATCAGCAACCGTAAAGTCCATTGTCATACTAGGCCAATCAAGTTCAGCTATCGGCTCATGGCTAATATTAACCATACGATGTTCCGCCATAATGCTATTAACAATGCCCTCGCTCCATACAGAGCTAACAGCTTGAGGGGCTTGCATACGTTTAAAGTCTGAGCTTTTACTTGATTCTGAATCTAATAAAAATTGCGCCGAAACCACCACGTCATCATCTGCCATTATTCCTGATAATATTGCGGTGTTTTTACTGTCACTTCTGCCCATTTCTACAGCCACAGATTTAAAACGCCCCTCGCCCAAGGCAACCACTACACGGTTTTGGTTACCGGTGCGGATCACCGCTTCTTTAGGGACTACTAATTGCGCTTTATTGGCTTGAGTATGAATATTTACTTGGGCAAACATATTAGGCTTAAGTTTATGGCCTTCGTTATTAAAGCGCAGGCGCACTCGCAAGGTCCGGTTTTTAGCATCGAGTGTTGGGTAAATATAATCCACTTTACCCTGCCAGCTTTGGCCACTTAAATAATCAAGCGTCATGCTTACTGGCTGGCCAATCTTAATTAGCTCAGCTTGGCGCTCAAACACTTGCGCTTCAACCCATACCTCATCAAGCTTACCAATACTCATCATAGTGGTGCCGGGGTTAACATAAAAACCTTCGCGCACATTTAGCTCTTCAACTACGCCACTTTGAATGGCATAAAAGGTAATGTTTTGCATTACTTGTTTACTTTTTTGCAGCCGCTCTACAAAATCATCCGATATATTAAGTGACTTTAAGCGTGCTTTAGCTGCGCGAATAAGCACCTGATTTTTACGATTGAGCGCTAATAGAAACTCTTCTTGGGCATTCACTAATTGCGGTGAGTACAAGGTATAAAGTGGCTCACCTTGCTCAACACTGTCACCCGCTGCTTTGATATAAAGCGTTTCTAACCAACCCTCTACACGAGGGTGAATATGAATAAGTTGATCTTGATTATATTGCACATAGCCAACCGTTTTAACTTCATTTTGTAACGCTTTGTACTGTACTTTGGCGATTCTTACCCCGAGATTATTAACCACCGCTGGCGAAATAGTCACAGCACCTGGGTCATCTAAATTGCTACTACTGCCTGGTGCTTCATCGTAAACAGGCACTAAATCCATGCCCATTGGCGAAAGCCCGGGTTCATCACGTCGATAATTACTATCCATGGGTGCTACCCAGTACAGTGGCTGTTTTTCTGTGCTTGCTTTAATATCAGTATTGCTCGCGGGCATAAGCGATAACACTAATGCCGTTACTCCACCACCCACTACAGCAGCTATTAATAGTTTTAAATTAGTATTCACGATTTTGCTCTCCTAATTGCTCAAGCATCACAGCAGCGTCTTGGCTACTGGCATAATAATTTAGACGAGCAATAATAATTTGTTGGTCTATTTGAATATTTAAGCCGTCAATTTTGGCATTAAGCTCACTAATACGAGCACGCATAACTTCTGAAAAATCACCGTCGTCCCGCGTGTATGCATTGAGTGTGGCTTGGGCTTGCTCTGCCATTTGCGGTAATAACTTAGTTTGATAAAGCGTATCGCGTTTTTGTAGCTGCATTAATTGGCTAAACTCTTTGAAATACATCCCTTTTAACTTTTGTAGCGCTATTAACTTTTGAGTTTTAACTGCTTCAGCTGTCGCTATTGCAGCGTTAACTTGCTGATCTTGGCGGTTACTAGTAAATAACGGCAAATCAATACTTACCCCAACAGAGAGTAAATCGGCTCGTGAGTCTCCCATAGGCGTATCACCTCGATGGCTATAGCCCATATTTACTCCAAACTGCGGCTTATAACTTTGCTTTGCGAGCGCTATTTCTGTTTGCTTAGCTGTTACTGTTTGATCAATAGCAACAATCGCGGGATGCGCCATAAGTAACGACATTAGCGCCTCAAATTCCATCGTGGTAAAACTAATTAACGGCTCAATAGCTGTGTTTTTAGTACTTACTGGTTGAGTTAGCATGCTCATTGGCAACCATTGCGACAGCCGTTTTTTAGCACTTTCAAGTTGCTGCGCTAGCATTACTAATTTATCTTCTAGGCGAGTGAGCTCTAACTGAGCGCGAATAATATCTTGCTGACGAGTTTTGCCTAGCGAGCTGGCATAACTTGATTCGGTTATATCAATCAGTTGCGAAAATAAGGCTTTATCTTGTTCGATAAGCGCAATGCTGCGCTGAGCTCTGTACGCATTAAGCCATGATTCAATAACAATTGTTTTTACTTGTGCAAGGCGATCGGCTCGCAACCAAGGATGTTGCTGCGCAGATTGTGCTAAGGCTTGCTGTTTTAATGCTAGGCTGTCGCCACGACTAAACATTTGGCTTACACCAATACTTAGCTGCGTCATACCTTCTTGATCTAAAGCAAAACCATCGGTTGGCACGCCCATTAAACCCAAAGTTAATACCGGATCAGGCAAACTACCTGCGGCTATACTTTGTGCTTGCTCTGAGGCTTGTTGGTACTGGCTTGCCTTTAGCCAAGGCTCATGGTTTAGCGCATACGAAAGCGCCTCATCTAGGCTAAGTTCATTGCTGTGTGCTGAGATTGCAGTTCCTAGCATTAGCGCTAAAAAACTGACTTTAAATACTGCAAAGTGATTCATCACTTACTCCACTAAAATTAAAAGATTAATTTAGAGGCAGAAAAGGTGAATTAAACGACTTGACCTAATTTTAGGTACACCTATCCTGCAATTAAGCAGACATAGGGGGGCGGTATAGCGAGCTGACTAAATGGTGTTGGTTTTGTGAGGGATAGAGCTGTATTTTTTCAGAAATAATCAGTGGGGTGCTAAATAAACCATCAACACTCAACATTGAGTACGCTGAACAAGCATTAATTGGGCAATTACATTCTTGCTCGGTTGCTGCATCATCGCAACAGTCCATATTCATCATACTGACTGACATTTGCTGATGTACTTTTTCAGTTGCAACATTAGTTGCAGCATGCTGTGTTTGGCTCATGTGCGGCATTTCACATAGCATAGCAACAGACGCAACAGCCTGACCCACAAGCGTGAGTAACATAGCGATGATCAGTAAACTAGAGTAAATGCGTTGCAAAAAGTTGCCTTATTGAGGTTCTAGGTTCTAGGTTCTAGGTTCTAGGTTCTAGGTTCTAGGTTCTAGGTTCTAGGTTCTAGGTTCTAGGTTCT
>NZ_JAGGDL010000044.1:0-27872 GCF_017653575.1 Pseudoalteromonas sp. K222D | reverse complement strand
TGCCAGGCTCCAAATTGTAGAAAGCCCGACTAGAAATAGTCGGGCTTTTTTACGTCTGTAATTTAATAAATAGCCAAGAGCCCATGCCGAACTCAGTAGTGAAACGAAACAGCTCGAAGGCCGAGCCCCGCGGAAGGCCGCCCCGACACAAAGAGTGTGTAGCATTTGCACTGTGACTCTCCACTGCTGTGGGCACCACGACATTGCCAGGCTCTAAATTGTAGAAAAGTGAAATGTGGGTGAATAATGTACACAAGTCTCCCGCGTAGGTTGGGCGAGCGTAGCGACACCCGACACTCAAATCATAAAAAATCATAAAAACATCACCACTAGCCAATGAATGTGGGGTATTTACACTGTGACTTTCTACCGCTGTGGGCACTACGACATTCTACTGCGTTGTCGCTACGAAGTAGCGCACCGACATTCAAATCATAAAAACATCATCACTAGTCAATGAGTGTGGTGTATTTGCACTGTGACTCTCCACTGCTGTGGGCATTAAGACACTACCAGGCCCAATTAAAGACTCCGATTCTAATTATCCTTTTGTTATTGAGCTCGTTATTTAATATTAAATTACTCATTAACTTTATGCGATTAGTATAAAAACATTAAATTGTTAGACAAAAATAACCCCATCAGCAATCTCTGCTAGTACCTAGTACCTAGCACCTAGCACTTTTTCCTACAAATAAAATATAATTTTGCTTTGTGGGTTGCTTTGATTTAGGATCAAATCAGTTTAAAACTAAGAACAAATAGCCTGTGTATAGATTATTATTAAGTGCCTTATCAATTATATTTTGCTTTACTGCATCAGCGGTTGAAGTAACTGATCTTTATCAAGATATTTTAAAAGTTGATGATAAAACTCGAGACACGCGTTTAGCAGCAAGTCGTAAAGCATTGCTGAATGTTCTAGTGAAAGTCAGCGGTGATGAAAGTGCTGATCAAAACAGCTTAGCGCAACAAAAAACTCAAGATATTTCAGACTACATGCTCAAGTTTGAGTACGACGAGAGTACAACCGGTAACTTAAAACTTGTTGTTAAATTTGAAGCGCGAAAAATTAATGCATTAATTAAAGAGCTCGGTTTACCCTTATGGGGTGTGCAACGACCATTAATTGCAATATGGTTAGGAATTGAAGATAACTGGCGCAGAGAGCTAGTTACTCAAGAAAGCTACCCACAACTAGAACAGTTAATATACGATAAAGCAGGGCGACGTGGTTTACCGGTTGTGGTGCCTTTACTTGATTTACAAGACAGACGTCTAGTAGGTATTCCTGAAGTATGGGGTAACTTTTCAGAGCCAGTAGAAGAGGCCTCTAAGCGTTATAGTGCTGAGCGCAGTATTACAGCCAGAATGTATAAGCAACCAGATAGTGAAAACTGGGTTTTAGATTGGCGATTTACTAACGATGATCTTTTTGAATTAAATAGATTAACGGGTGATAAACAACAAGTTGTTGCGCAAATGATAGATACGTTAGCGAAAGGGCTAGCTAATGAATATGCAATTGATCCGAATGCTTATTACGAGCAAGCAGCGGCAACTTTAACTCTAAAAGGTACGCAAAGCTTTGTTGATATTGAGTTGGCTAAACGCCGGTTATCAAATTTAAGTGTGGTAACTCAGGCTACTATTATACGAAAAACCCCAGATTTAGTTGAGTTCAAACTTAATCATACGGGTAGTGTGGTTGATTTAAAAAAAGCATTAGGGCTTGATGCTGCGTTTAGAGATTATGTTGATCCAAGTGCTTTTTATCATATTGTTGATAAAAACAGTTTAGAGTATCAATGGATTGGTGAGTAATGCTAACTCATGAGCCAATGCAAATGGCATTGCCGGTTACTTTGCCCGATGACGAAACCTTTACCTCGTACTTTGGTGGTGAGGACTCTTTAGAAGTAAGTCATTTAAAAGACAGTTTTTCAAAATTGTCGCAATCTTTTCAATACACTTATTTATGTGGTTTGGGCGATTCAGGGAAATCTCACCTTTTGTACGCTACGTGTATTCAAGCGCAAGAGCGCGGCTTATCAAATATGCTGTTATCTATGCGAGAAGTTATTGATTTTGGCCCTATGGTATTAGAAGGCTTAGAAGCCCTTGATGTTTTATGCATAGATGATGTGCATTTGGTAGCGGGTGATGATGCGTGGGAAAAGGCCTTATTTAATTTTTTTAATCGCTTTAACGAGCCTAAAAAAATGTTAGTGGTGACCGCTGACTTACTCCCCGACATGCTAAATATTAGCTTACCAGACTTAGAATCGCGGCTAAAATGGGGAACTACACTGCAAATTCGCTCAATGAGCGATGACGATAAAGCACAAGCTTTAGTTAAACGCACAAAAATGCGTGGCTTAGAGCTAAGTGACGAATGCGCCCGATTTTTATTAACGCGCTTAAGCCGTGATATGCGTACATTACTCGACGTATTAGACAAATTAGATCATGCATCTATGGCCGCACAACGAAAATTAACAATTCCTTTTATAAAATCAACGTTAAAGCTCTAGTAGGTCTAGAATCTAGGCACTGCTTTCAGTTATCATAAGTTATTACTTAACAGCAATCACCTTCTGTGAAAGATCAGGTATCCAATGAACTTAGAAAATATATTAGCGCAAGCACTTGAGGCGGTAGCCAGTGCCAGTGAAATCGCGCAGTTAGAAGAAATGCGGGTTAATTACCTTGGCAAAAAAGGCGAGATCACCAGCTTACTTAAAACGTTAGGCAAAATTGCCCCTGAAGAGCGTAAAGAAGCGGGCCAAGTTATTAATCAAGCTAAACAAGATGTGCAAGCTGCTATAAACGATAAACGTGAGCTGTTAGCCAGTAAAGCGCTAGAAGAAAAGCTAGCCGCTGAAACTATCGATGTAACATTACCTGGGCGTGTTATGCCTACTGGTGGCCTACATCCGGTTACACGTACCATTGAGCGCATAGAAAGCTTTTTTGGTGAGTTAGGCTTTGCAGTTAAATCGGGTCCTGAAGTTGAAGATGACTTTCATAACTTTGATGCGTTAAATATTCCTGAGCATCATCCAGCCCGTGCTGATCACGACACTTTTTACTTCAACCCTAAGCTGGTATTGCGTACGCAAACGAGTGGCGTACAAATACGTACAATGGAAGTTGAGCAACCGCCGCTGCGTATTATTTCTCCTGGACGTGTATATCGTAACGATTATGACCAAACGCACACGCCTATGTTTCATCAGGTTGAAGGCTTAATGGTCGACACAGATGTGAGCTTTACTGAACTTAAAGGTATTTTACACGACTTCCTGCGTAACTTTTTTGAAGAAGACATGGAAATTCGTTTCCGTCCTTCATTTTTCCCTTTTACAGAACCTTCAGCAGAAGTAGACGTAATGGGTAAAGACGGCAAGTGGCTAGAAGTATTAGGCTGCGGCATGGTACATCCTAACGTTCTTAAGTCTGTGGGCATTGATCCTGAAAAATACACCGGCTTTGCTTTTGGCATGGGTGTAGAGCGCTTAACTATGTTGCGTTATGGCGTAAACGATTTACGTGCATTTTTTGAAAATGACTTAAAATTCCTAAACCAGTTCCGTTAAGAGTGAAACAATAATATGAAATTTAGTGAAAAGTGGTTAAGAGAGTGGGTTAATCCAGCCATTGATACGCAAGCTCTGTCGGAACAGCTTTCTATGGCTGGCCTAGAAGTTGATGGCGTAACACCTGCAGCAGCAAAATTTAATGGTGTATTGGTAGGTGAAGTTGTTGAATGTGGACAACATCCTGATGCAGATAAGCTACGCGTTACCAAAATTAATGTCGGTGGTGATGAACTACTTGATATCGTATGTGGCGCACCGAACTGTCGTTTAGGCATTAAAGTTGCGGTTGCAACTGTTGGCGCAGTGCTTCCTGGTGATTTTAAAATTAAAAAAGCCAAGTTACGTGGCCAACCTTCAAATGGCATGTTGTGTGCTTTTGTTGAGCTAGGTATTAGCGAAGAAGGCGATGGCATTATGGAATTGCCAAGCGATGCGCCAGTAGGTACAGATTTACGTGAATACCTAGGCCTTGATGATAATATTATTGATGTTGATTTAACACCAAACCGTGGTGATTGTTTAGGTATAAAAGGCTTAGCGCGCGAAGTGGGCGTACTTAACAGCATTGACGTAAACGTATTACAAATTCCAGCGGTTACAGCAACAATTGACGATAAAGTATCGATTGAATTAGTTAATGAAGATGCATGTCCTCGCTACCTTGGGCGTGTGATCAAAGGCATTAACCTTGATACAGCAACGCCGTTATGGATGGTTGAAAAACTACGTCGCAGCGGTGTGCGTTCAATCGACCCAGTAGTTGATGTTACTAATTATGTATTACTTGAACTTGGCCATCCAATGCATGCATTTGATTTAAATGCGATTGAAGGTGGAATTAAAGTACGTAGTGCAAACGCCGGTGAAGAGCTAGTTTTACTTGACGGTAATAGCGTTAAATTAAACGAATCTACATTAGTGATAGCCGATCATAATAAAGCACTAGCCATTGCGGGTATTTTTGGTGGCGAGCAATCGGGTGTTACAAATAAAACGTCTGATATATTACTTGAAAGCGCATTTTTTAACCCTGTAGCAATAGCTGGGCAAGCACGTAGCTACGGTTTACACACAGATGCATCGCATCGTTATGAGCGTGGTGTTGATTTTGCGCTACAGCATGATGCAATAGAGCGTGCAACAGCGTTACTACTTGAAATAGTAGGCGGTGAAGCAGGCCCAGTGGTTGAAGCCGTTGCCGCAGATAAACTACCTAAAGTGACTGAGGTTCGTTTACGTCGTAGCCGTTTAGACCGTGTTATTGGCCATCATATTGAAGATGAGAAAGTTACTGATATTTTAACTCGCTTAGGTTTTAACGTAAAAGTTGAAAACGACAGCTGGAGTGCAGATGTACCTAGTTACCGTTTTGATGTGCGTATTGAAGAAGATTTAATTGAAGAAGTGGCGCGTGTTTACGGTTACAACAGTATTCCTAATGTTGCACCGACTGCTAAGCTTAAAATGACTACCCATAACGAAGCGACTATCGCACTAAGCAAGTTTCGTAATACGCTAGTAGCCCGTGGTTATCAAGAGGCTATTACGTACAGTTTTGTCGACCCTAAAGCGCAAGCTATTTTGCACCCAGAAAGTCAGCCGCTAGTATTACCGCACCCAATTTCAATTGAAATGTCTGCAATGCGAGTAAGCTTAATGCCTGGCTTATTGGCGTCGCTAGCGTATAACCAAAATCGTCAGCAACCGCGTATTCGTCTATTTGAACACGGCCTTAAATTTTTAAGTGACGAAAATGCCGAAAACGGTGTTAACCAAGTGCCAGTAATTGGCGGTGTAATTACCGGTCTTGCGCATGGCGAACATTGGGTTGAAGAAAAACGCAACGTCGATTTTTACGATGTGAAAGGTGACGTGGAAGCACTACTGGCAATTACCAATGATATGAGCCGCTTTGAAATTAAAGCAGAGCAGTCAGACGGTTTGCATCCTGGTCAATCAGCGGTAATTTATGTTGCTGGTAAAAAGGTTGGTTTTTTTGGTGCATTACACCCTCAAGCGCAAAAGTCGTTAGATATCAATAATGCTACTTTCGTGTTTGAAATTGAAATGTCGGCAATCGAAAAAAGAAATTTACCGCAAGTTGCAGGGGTGTCTAAATTCCCTTCAAATCGCCGCGACATCGCGATTTTAGTGCAAGAGAGCGTAAATATTGGCGATATTTTAACAGCGATAGAAAAAGTTGGCGGAAATCAATTAGTTGACCTAAACTTATTCGATGTGTATAAGGGCAAAGGTATTGAGCCAAATTATAAGAGTTTGGCGATTGCTCTAACACTGCAATCGGTTGATAGAACACTCGAAGAGAAAGATATCAATCTAGTAGTTGATAACGTGGTGGCCACACTGGCCGAACAGTTTAATGCATCGTTGAGGGACTAGATATGGCGCTTACTAAAGCCGACATAGCTGAACACCTATTTGAAAAACTCGGGATCAATAAAAAAGATGCCAAAGATTTAGTTGAAGCGTTTTTTGAAGAAATCCGCTCAGCGCTTGAAAAAGGCGAGCAGATTAAGCTCTCTGGATTTGGTAATTTTGATCTTCGTGATAAAAAAGAAAGACCGGGACGTAATCCGAAAACAGGGGAAGATATTCCTATTTCGGCGCGTCGCGTTGTGACCTTTAGACCTGGGCAAAAACTTAAAACCCGAGTAGAAGTGGGTACAAGTAAAGCAAAGTAATATAAAAAAGGCAGCGTAAGCTGCCTTTTTTATTATTAATGTTTTATTTAACTACGCCTAGGTTACTTAAAACTCCCTAGGTGATACAAACTTACCAGCGCGAATTTGCTGAAAAGTTTGTTGCGCTAATGAATCTAAACTATCAAGATTTTTTCTGCTGCTTGCCAATTGCTGCTCTACAGCAAATATATCAACGTTTTCTATCCCCGACATCTGCGCAACTTTAGAAAAAACATAAGCATGTTTATAATTTTGTTGTTTATAAAACAAACTGACCAAAGAGGTAAACACCTCGGGATCAGGTATTTGCTGTGCTTTATTAAGTTCTAATGTTTTGTAGAGCAAATCAATCGTTTTATCATCATCAAATTTAATATAATACGATGCCAAAAAAAGTTGCATTTCAGCACTTGTTGTCACCCTTTCATCATGCTCCAAAGCTAAAAATTTAGTCAGTGCTCGCTGATCGTTATTACGCGACCAATGATAGTAAAGTAAGCCTGGGTGATTAGTACTTTTAGTATCTTGATATAATCGCGTCATTTCTTTAATACTGGTTAATTTACCTTCTACACGAGAGGTCTTTTTTTCTTTTAATTTTATATGCTCAATTTTAGCTGCAAGCGTAATACACTGATTATATGATTCAAACTCTTTAAGTAGCTGATATTTATTTTCATCAGTTGGGTGCTTATATTCAATATAACGCTGCAAAATAGTGTTAGAACGCTGCTCCCGACAATGATTATCTTTATTTAGATCGTTGCAAAAACCGGGCGTTTCTTTACATACTTGGGCCAAGCTTAGTGGCTTTTCACATCCGGCTAAGGTGAGTACTCCAAGCACTACTATTAGTCTTATAACCATCCTCAACCCTTAAATATATTAATATAATGTTATTCTAACGCAATCATTTAGCCTCTAACAGTAGAGAATAAAGCAAGATTAAATTAGAATAGGGAAGTCACTAGAGTGCGTTGACTTATCAGGGTCGAAATCATTTCAACTTTTGATGGTTAAATGCTCTAGGGCTATCCGTTCAAAAATGTTTAACTTAGGTAAATAAAATGACCTCATCTCACGAGTTAGAATACACAAATAGTTGGCAAGAACGCCAAGGTTACGCAGAAAGCATGCAACCAATCATTGGTAAGCTTTATCGTAGTCGTGGTATCGAAATTGCTGTTTATGGCCGCCCACTTGTAAATGCAAGCCCAATTGAAATTATCAAATCTCACAAATCAGTTGCGCAGTTTGAAGGTACAAAATTACGTTTACGTGAAAGCTTCCCATTTTTAGAAGCGATTAGCAAAATGGATTTAAATTCTGCACGTATCGATATTGGTAAGCTTGCTTATAGCTATTTGTATAATGATGCTGCAAACGGTCGTTCTGTTGAAGAGTTTGTAAAAGATGAGCTCGCTGAAATTGCTGATTTACCAGCTAAAGAATCACGCGATGTGGTGCTTTATGGCTTTGGTCGAATTGGCCGTTTACTTGCACGCCTACTAATTGAAAAATCAGGTCCTTATGCTGACTTACGCCTACGCGCAATTGTTGTACGTGGTGGTAAAGATGGCGACCTTGAAAAACGTGCCAGTTTATTACGTCGTGATTCAATTCATGGTCCATTTAATGGATCTATCACTGTTGATAAAGAACGTAATGCAATTAAAGCTAATGGTAGCTACATCCAGGTTATTTACGCTAACTCTCCTAGCGAAATAGATTACACAGCCTACGGCATCGACAATGCACTTATTGTTGATAACACAGGTATTTGGAAAGATGAAGCAGGCCTTGGTCAGCATTTAGAATGTAAAGGCGCTGCTAAAGTACTATTAACGGCTCCTGCTAAAGGTAATATCAAAAACATCGTATATGGTGTAAATAACAAAGATATTTTACCTGAAGACAAAATTGTATGTGCAGCAAGCTGTACAACTAATGCCATTACACCAACACTTAAAGCATTAAACGATAAGTTTGGCATTAAAAATGGTCACGTAGAAACGGTTCACTCGTATACTAATGACCAAAACTTAATTGATAACTACCACAAAGCAGACCGCCGTGGCCGTGCTGCTGCACTTAACATGGTAATCACTGAAACAGGCGCTGCAAAAGCGGTTTCAAAAGCACTACCAGAGCTTGAGGGCAAACTAACGGGTAACGCAATTCGCGTACCTACACCTAACGTGTCGCTGGCTATTTTGAACCTAAACTTAGAAAAGAGCACCTCGGTAGAAGAGCTAAATGCATTTTTACGCGATACCGCACTTCACTCAGACCTGCGCGACCAAATTGATTACACCGCTTCTACTGAAATCGTATCTACCGATTTAGTAGGTAGTCGTTACGCTGGTGTGGTTGACTCGCAAGCAACTATTGTTGATGACAACCGTATTGTACTTTACGTTTGGTACGATAATGAATTTGGTTACAGCTGCCAAGTGGTACGTTGTATGCGCGATATGGCCGAAGTGGCATTCCCAAGCTTACCTCACTAATTTATTAGTCGTTATACAAAAGCCAGCATTTGCTGGCTTTTTTGATTATCAATATTTTTAAAGCGCAGCGCTTATGGTACGCTTTATACATTAGATACGGCTAATCGCAGCGTACTTACATCCTGGCTATTTATGCAGTCCAGAGACACTTAGTCAACTTATAGGTTTTTTGTCATGAAAATCAGTAGCAATTTCGATAGTGGTAATATTAAGGTTATTGAAGCCACCGATCCATTAAATATCCAGTTAGAGATTAATAACGATTTCCAGTCTGAATTTTATCAGTGGTTTCATTTTCGCCTAGAAACAACCCCTTACCAATTACATAAGCTAAATATAAACAAGCTCGAAAATTCAGCTTATCCAGATGGCTGGGTAGATTATCAGGCGGTTGCATCGTATGACCGTCAAACGTGGTTTCGTGTACCTTCAAGCTACGAAAATGGCACATTAAGCTTTGAAATAGAGCCAGAGTGCGGCAGTGTTTATTTTGCTTATTTTGCACCATATAGCTATGAGCGTCATTTAGATTTACTTACGTGGGCGCAAAGCCAGCAAATTTGCCAATTAGAAACATTGGGCGAAACCCTTGATGGCCGCGACATGAGCGTACTTAAAATTGGTGAGCCAAGTGCAGATAAGAAAAACATTTGGATCACAGCTCGCCAGCATCCGGGTGAAACAATGGCGCAGTGGTTTGTAGAGGGAATACTTCACAAACTACTTGATGACGAAGACCCGCATGCTGCTGCATTACTATCAAAAGCAGTATTTTATATTGTGCCAAACATGAACCCAGATGGTAGTGCTCGTGGGCACTTACGTACTAACGCTAAAGGCGTTAACTTAAACCGTGAATGGCAAACGCCGAGCATGGAAAATAGCCCAGAAGTTTATTTAGTGCTTAATAAAATGCGTGAAACAGGCCTAGATATGCACCTTGATATTCATGGTGATGAAGCAATCCCGTATAACTTTGTAGCCGGCAGTGAAGGCATTCCAAGTTATGATGCGCGCTTAAAAGATCTAGAAGATAGCTTTAAAGCTGCTTTGTTAACCATTACTCCTGAGTTTCAAGACGAGCATGGCTACCCTAAAGACGAGCCAGGCCAAGCTAACCTTACAGTAGGTTCATCTGCAACAGCAGAAGAATTTAAGGCGCTTACCTATACAGTCGAAATGCCATTTAAAGATAATAACGACTTACCCGACCCAGATTACGGTTGGTCAGATCGTCGTTCATATCAATTTGGCCAAGATACTTTGGCGGCTATCGTAAATGTCGTTGATAAATTAAGATAAATTAGTATAAGGTAAGGGCAACATTAAAATGTTGCCCTTTTTTGTTACAACACTTACAAAAATAACAAGTGCGCAACGGCACAATAAACTGTGGCTTAACGAATGTTTAGTCAGCAATTTCAAAATAAAATAATAAGAGGAATTTAGCGTGGATGCATTCGGACAACTTTTAGATAGCCTAGATGGCATGTTAGGAGGAGCAGTATGGTTTCCTTATGTGTTATTAGGGGTTGGTTTATTTTTTACTATTTATTTAAAATTTCCCCAAATACGGTATTTTAAACATGCTTGCCAAGTTGTTTCGGGTAAGTTTGATAAAAAAGATACAGAAGGGGATACCACTCACTTTCAAGCACTTGCTACAGCACTATCGGGCACAGTAGGCACAGGTAATATTGGTGGCGTAGCACTGGCTATATCAATTGGTGGGCCTGCGGCGTTGTTTTGGATGTGGATGACCGCATTTTTTGGTATGACTACCAAGTTTGTAGAAGTTACCTTGTCGCATAAATACCGTGAAAAAACTGAAGATGGCACTATGTCTGGCGGCCCAATGTATTACATGGATAAACGCCTTAACATGAAATGGCTGGCCATTTTATTTGCCGTAGCCACTGTAATTAGCTCGTTTGGTACAGGCAGCCTGCCACAAATTAATAATATTGCACAAGGTATGGAAGCCACCTTTGGTTTTGCGCCTATGGCCACAGGTGCAGTGTTATCTATTTTACTTGCCTTGGTTATATTAGGCGGCATTAAGCGTATTGCAGCAATTACATCACGCGTAGTACCGTTAATGGCGGCTATTTATATTATTGGTGCTCTGGCTGTTATTTTTTATAACGCTGAAAACATCGGTCCTTCATTTTCTGCTGTATTTATGGACGCATTTTCTGGCTCTGCTGCCGCAGGTGGCTTCTTGGGGGCGTCATTTGCTTATGCGTTTAACCGGGGTGTAAACCGTGGTTTATTCTCTAACGAAGCGGGTCAAGGTTCTGCGCCTATAGCGCATGCTTCGGCAAAAGCTGATGAGCCAGTATCAGAGGGTATAGTATCTATCCTAGAACCGTTTATCGATACCATTATTATTTGTACGCTTACGGGGTTGGTTATTTTATCCTCGGGGGTGTGGAATGAAAAATTTCAAACTCATTTTGAGCGCTCGGCTATGAGTATTATTAAAGGCGATTACACAGAAGAAAACCAAACACAGCGCGAAGACCTCTATAAATACCTTAATGGTCAAAAAAGTAATATAGAGACGTTTACCGGCAATATTGAAGTGGTTAATGGTGAGGCATTGAGTACAGGTTTTACGGTACTACATTCACGCTCAATTGCAGAGGATGTACGCTTTGGTATTACTGAAAAGCACAAATACACAGGTGTTGTAGAAGTAATAGATGGCATGCCAACAGATGACAGCATTAGTTTAGTGGGCAAATCATTGGTACATTCAGCAGAGCTAACTACCAAGGCTTTTAAACGTGGTTACTTTGGCGATAGTGGCCAGTACATTGTATCAATAGGCTTATTGCTGTTTGCGTTCTCTACTGCCATTGCTTGGTCGTACTATGGAGATCGCGCAATGATTTACTTATTAGGGCATCGCTCAGTAATGCCGTATCGCGTATTTTATGTGGCTGCATTCTTTTGGGCATCGTTCGCCGATACTACCTTGGTATGGAAGTTAGCGGCAGTGGCTATTGTTGTAATGACACTACCTAACTTAATTGGCATTATGTTATTGCGTAAAGAGATGAAAGAATCGGTAGATGACTACTGGGTCAAATTCAAAAAAGACAACGAGAAATAAAACAAGTACAATAAAGGCGCCGCAAGGCGCTTTTTTTATGCGTAGTATGGAGAGATGTATGGCGATTATCCGTTGCCCTAAATGTGCCAAATCAATATCAGATAAACACGCGCAATGTCCGCATTGCGAAAGTAACGTTGCCGACTTAAATAATGAGCAAGTTCAACAGCTTCAACGTGAGCAGCGAATTAAAAAACAGCAAATGTTTATAACTCACTCATTTTTAGCACTTATCCTATTTTTAGGCGGTTTTTTCTGTTTGTACTTCTTACAACCGCAAGAAAAAACACCTCAGTGGTATGCTTACACCATCGCTATTGGCGTGGGGTGTATTTGGTACCTTATTAATCGTATTATTTTAGTGACTCTAAAAAAGAAAAAATGACATGAATATCGACAATCTTGTACAAAATATTACCCCAGAATTATTTGAACGTTTGCAATACGGAGCAGCAACTGGCAAATGGCCAGATGGCACTCCTTTATCAGATGAACAAAAACAGCAAACAGTGCAGTTAGTTATGTTGTATCAAGCAAAAGTTGCTCAATCGAATGAGCAATTTACTATTGGTGCAAATGGCGAAATGGTGCAAAAAACAAAAGCACAACTGCAAAAAGAATTTAACTCAGATAACGAAATAGCTAGGTTTAGTGAACATGATCTTTAAACACCTTTTTACGCCAAAATGGAAACACCCAAAGCTGCAAATACGTCTAGACGCAATCGAAAAGTTAGATGTACAACGCGACGCAATAATTTTAAGCACTTTAGCGCTGGAAGATAGCTCAGCAGAAATTCGTCGTAAGGCACTGCAAAAAGTAAACGACTTGCCACTGTGGTGGAAAGCCTATAAACAAGATCAAGCATTAAAAGATATTGCTGAACAACAAATATCTAGCGCAGTTTTAAGTAGCGAAAGTACACTGTCGCCGCAAATTAAAAGCGAATATATAGAGCGTTTTGCACCAGTAAAAACCCTTGAAAAACTTGCCTTTGCAGAAAAAGAGTTGCAAGTGCGGGTTAAGTTACTAAAGCGCCTAGGAAACCCTAAACTAATAGAAAAAGCCTTTAAAGAGGGCAGCGAAGAGTTACAAGCGCAACTAGTTGAGCTGGTTATTACCCACCAGTTAACTAAACCATTATTAAAGCATGCACAAAACAGTGCTAAAACAGCGCTTAACACGCATTTAGAAAACGAGCGTTTAGCAATTGAAATGCCAGCGCAAGTTGAGGGGGAAACCCGTGTTATTTTAGCTAAGCTAAATGCGCTGCGCGATAAGAATGATTTTGCATTAGTAAACCCAAAAGCCGGTGAGTTAATGGCGCAATGGCAAGCCTTAGAGCTTAAATGGCTTAGCACTGAGCAAGTAAAACTGTTAAACGAAAAGTACAGCACAATTACCGAAAAGCTAAATGCCCATATTGCACAGCTTCGCAGTGAGCACGATAAAGAGCAGCAATTACTTGCACTACAACAGCGTCAACTGTTGGCATTAGCAACGCTTGAAGCTTTAAGTGAAGAAATTGAAAATGCATTACAACTTGGCCTAGAAACGCCAGAGCAAATTCAGCAAGATTGGCTTGATGCAAAAGTAGCGCAGGCTCAACAAGCAATAAATGAAACAGAGTTAGCCAATAACCCGCAATCAAAGCAGGTTATTAATAAGTTAGAAAAGTCATTTACTCAAGTAGCTAAATTACCTGAGCTAACGTCTGCTATTAAAGATTATAAGCTGGCATTTACTGCACTGTGTGAAATAAAACCAGCAGCCGATTTAGCCCAATACGACGAAACCCTAGCTGCATTTAATAGTGGTTTTAAAGCAGCGCGTAATCATCTAAATATATTAGATAGTGCATTGCAAGGTACGTTTAAAACACAACTTAATGCGCATAAAAAGCAATTTTTAGTGCCAATGAACGAGTTGATAAAACCGCTTGAAAAAAATCAAAGCCAAGCTAAACGCAAAGCCCGTGATGTAAAGCGCCTAATAGAAGAAGGTCGTTTTAACGTTGCATTTGGTGTGTTTAAAGGCTTTGAAGAGTTATTTAATACCTTAACTGAGCAGTATCAGCAACCACTTGTAAGCTTAAAAACCGATTTAGAAGCGCAGCTAGCTGACGCCAAAGATTGGCAAAAATATGCTGCAGCACCAAAGCGCGAAGCATTACTTGAAGAAGTTAGCACGCTCGCTTTAGAGGAGTGCGTAGATCCCCAGCAACGGGCTGATCAAGTTAAAGTGTTGCGTAAACGTTGGAATGAGCTTGGCCGCTTAGATACAGACGAAGAAAAGCAACAAGGTGAGCAATTTGATCAAAAAATCGAATTATTGTTTGCACCTTGCCGTAACTATTTTGCAGAGCAAGAAGTACAACGTGAAGCGTCAAAAGCGCAGCGCGAAAGTATTATTGCTGACATGCATGCACTGCACTTACTCGCAACTGACGAGCAGGGTTTTGATTGGAAGCAGTTTGAAAGCCAATACAATCGTTTAAACAAAGCATGGCGCAGTGTGGGTAAAGTTGACCCTAAAACGTACCGTGTATTAAACGATCGTTATAAAAACGAGCAGCAGCGTGTGCTAGCGGCGTTAAATGCGTTTCATAAAGGTAATGCTGCACTTAAAAATGCATTAGTAGAGCAAGCGCAGCAATTATCACAAAGTGATGACCTAGCAGCAGCATGCCAAGAGCTAAAACAATTACAGCAGCAGTGGCAAGCAATTGGCTTTGCCGGCTTAAAAGCTGAAAATGCCTTATGGCAAAAATTTCGTCAATTTAACGACGAAACTTTTACTAAACGCAGCAGCGAGTTTGAACAGCAAAAGTTAGATCAAAGCGAAAACGACAAGCAAGTAGTCGCTGAGCTTAACGAACTTGAATTGGCGCTGGGTCAAATTAACGAAAAAGCGCAATTACACGACTTAGAAACTAAAGTTAAAGGGTATACCCAGTTTAAGTCACTATCGCCAAAAGTAACGTCGTTACTTAGCGCCATAGAAGAGAAGCTTGCAGGGCTAACGAGCAAAGCCGAACAAGCTAATTTAGTGGCCTTATTTAACGCTCTTGAAAATAATGAAGCGATACCGAGCCAGTACCAAGCTGCACTTAAAACATCACTTAGTAGCGCACAGTTACTCACTAGAATGGAAATTTTAGCTAATGTAAGTAGTAATGATGCAATGCAAAGAATGGCAGAGCAAGTTGCCATGTTAGATGATAAGCATCGTGGCGAACATGCAGATATAAGCTATTATTTAAAACAGTTGTTAGCGCTCAGTGAAGGTTCAGTTGATGCTGACACACTAGCACGGCTAAAGGCTGTTTTTACAGCTTAGTGTAGTTACACCTAATAGAGTATTACTCTTTTAAAAGCCGCTCGTAAGCGGCTTTTTTATACCCATCACTTATAATAATTTAGAGAGTTTTTTATGAAAATATTATTTATTATTGCCGCATTATTTTTAACTGCATGTAACGCTACACAAGGAATGTCTGTTTATTCATTTACTAACGCCGACGTGGAGTCGTTATTAACAAAACAGCTTCCTAAATTAAGCGAACAGGTAAGTTTAATGGGATTACCAGTAGAGTTTGATGTAAACGATGTGAGTGTAAATATTGGTCCAGAAAATCGTGATGTTGTAGTGCTAGGCGCCGATTCAAGCGCTAACATTAGTGCTTTTGCATTAAAATACCCAGTACGCTTAAAGCTGCAAATAGAAGGTAGCCCATTTTACGACAGCGAGAAAAAAGCGGTGTTTTTACGTAATATAAAATTACTAGATTCGAGTGTTGATGCTGGTGGTTTTAAAGGTAATTTAGGTGCGCTAGACGAACAAGCTATGGATATTATTAACCGCTTTTTAGCTGTAAACCCAGTGTATGAGCTAAATATGAACGATCCTAAAATGGCCTTGCTAAGTAAACTACCACTTGATATGAAAGTGGTTGCAGGCGCTATAAAGTTGGTTCCACGCCTTTAAGTTAGTTGTAAATAAAGTCTAGTTAGCGTAATAAGGTAACTAGGCTTTGTTTTCTGTCATAAATTTTTGTATTTTCGTAATTCTATTGTCACTCCCTTCCTCCAGCGCTATTAATTACTAATAATAATTTTTGCAGTGCACTTTTTGAATTAAATTGTCATAATGATCGCGATATTTCGCGAGGGCTATTTTATGATAAAACAATTTTTAAACGATCCTAGTTTATTACTCAACGCAGTGGGCGAAGGAATTTATGGCTTTGATCTGTCGGGTAATGCCGTGTTTGTTAACCCTGCGGCCGAGCGCATGACGGGCTGGAGTGCAGAGACACTATTAGGTAAAAAAATTCATCAATACCATCATCATACTCATGGCGATGGCACGCCTTATCCAGCCGACGAATGCCAAATATATTGCACCATGTTTGACGGTAAACGCCGTGAAGTGAAAAACGAAGTTTTTTGGCGCAAAGATGGCAGCTCTTTCCCTGTTGAGTACACATCGACACCAGTTTATCGAAATAATGAATTGATAGGTGCGGTAGCGGTATTTCGCGATATTTCTCAGCAGCAACAAACACAAAATGCATTACAAGATGCACTTGCACAAGTAAAACATTTGAGTGAACAGTTACAAGATGAAAATAATTATTTAATAGCAGAATTAAACGAAGATTGGCAAGACTCTGGCTTAGTAGGTAAAAGCCACGTGTTTCAAACCATGTTAGAGCAAATTAAGTTAGTGAGCGAAACCGATACCACAGTGCTTATTTTAGGCGAAAATGGTACAGGTAAAGAGCTGGTTGCCCGAAACCTATACAGATTAAGTAAGCGTAATAAACAGCCCTTTATAAAAGTGAACTGCGCAGCATTTACGCCAAGCTTATTAGAGTCAGAGCTGTTTGGCCATGAGAAAGGCGCGTTTACTGGTGCTAATGAGCGCCGTAAAGGGCGTTTTGAACTAGCCGACAAAGGTACCTTATTTTTAGATGAAATAGCAGAGCTGCCGCTTGAAGCGCAAAGTAAGTTGCTTAGAGTGTTGCAAGAGCAAGAATTTGAACGTGTTGGGGCAAGCAATACATTAAAGGTAGATATTCGCGTTATTGCAGCAACTAACCGCGATCTATGGGAAATGGTGCAAAAAGGCAGTTTTAGAATCGATTTATACTATCGCTTAAATGTATTTCCTATAAAAGTGCCAGCGCTGAGAGAGCGCAAGGAAGATATTCCTTATTTATGTAGTAATTTAATAGTGCAGTTAAATAAACGTTTAACTAAGCAGCTTAAGGGATTAAGTAATAAGGCAATTTCTCAACTACAAGCTTATGACTGGCCAGGCAATATTAGAGAGTTACAAAATGTACTAGAGCGCGAGGCCATTTTATCTAAGCAAGCCGTTTTACAATTAAGTCAGCCATTACAAGCAATATCACAAAGTACTATAAACCCAGCATTAACGCTCAATGAAATGCAAAAACAGCATATTATTACTGTGCTTAAGCTGTCGGCTTGGCAAATATCGGGGAGTAAAGGTGCCGCTGCAAAACTTGGTATGCCAGAGAGTACCTTACGCTCTAAAATGCACAAGTTAGGGATTAGCAAGATCTCGTGATATATCGCGAGGATCGCTTTATTTCGCGAGTTTGAGGTTTTTAATAATAAGTAAATCACTTAAATATCAATGCAATGCCTTTACTTTCAGCTTGGTCTGAAAGTTGCAAATACTTAACTAACATCCGTTATGATTAAGTAAGTACTATGAAGTTTGATATTAAAGAAGAAGATATGATCATCAAGCCCTACAAAAGCGAAGGGCCAATTTATATACGTGAGCAAAAAGGCTTTTTTCAGCGTATACGCCGTAACTTAGGCTGGTTATTAATGCTTACGTTTATTGCAATACCGTGGATCCAATATAACGGCCAACAAGCGGTGCTATTAGATGTAGCAACGCAAAAGTTTACTATTTTCACTTTAACTTTATTCCCGCAAGATTTTATTATTGTAGCCATGTTGTTTATGGTGGGGGCCTTTGCGCTATTTTTTGTAACCAACTGGTTAGGCCGCGTTTGGTGTGGTTATACTTGCCCTCAAACTATTTGGATGTTGATGTTTTCATGGGTTGAGCAACGCGTTGAAGGCACACGTAATCAGCGTATACAGCTTGATAAATCTGCATGGGGTTTTACCAAATGGCGTAAAAAGCTTACTAAACACAGTGCTTGGTTAGTGCTATCACTATTAACTGCCACTTCATTTTTAACTTATTTTATACCCGCAAAAACATTGTACTTAGAAATGCTTACTTTTGAGTGGTCGGGTATTACCAGCTTTTGGGTGTTTTTATTTGCTTTGTGTACATATGGTAACGCAGGATTTTTACGTGAAAAAATGTGTACTGTGGCGTGTCCGTATTCGCGTTTTCAATCGGTTATGTTTGATAAAGATACACTCGTGGTTACTTACGATAGCGCACGCGGTGAAAACCGTGGCCCACGTAAACGTAAGGCCGACCCAAAAGCACTTAACTTAGGTGACTGCGTAGATTGTAATTTATGTGTAGAGGTATGCCCAGCTGGAATAGATATTCGAAATGGTTTGCAATATGAATGTATAAACTGTGGCTTATGTATTGATGCTTGCGACGATACTATGAATAAATTTGGTTATGAAAAAGGGCTAATAAAATACGCTAGTGGAGAGCAAATGGCGGGTAAAAAAACCAACCCTTTTAGGCTTAAGTTGGTTGGATATGGTGTTTTGACCTTGATGCTAATTGTAGCTATGTTTGCTTGGGTGGCACAAAGAACACCAATTGAAGCCTCGGTACTGCGCGATAGAGGCGCCTTGTACAGAGTAAATTATGAGGGTTTAGTAGAAAACCCTTATACGTTAACCATTATAAATAAAACCCAACAAACATTGCACTACACTATTGCTATATCAGGCTTAGCAGAGGCTAAATTAACTAGCCCAGATACAACACTAATTCAACCTGGAATGATGAGGCGTATACCCGTAACGGTGACTGCAGATGGCTTTGATATTTCAAACAAGGTAAGTAAAGTTAAATTTATTATTTTTGCAGAAGAAGATCCGAGCATTAGCATAACGAAAGATAGTTACTTTTATAAAAATTAAAAGTATAAAAATGCCCAAGCTAGTTTACCTACTTGGGCATTTTAATAGGATTATTAATTGTATATATTTAAACCCAGATCACAGATTAATTATGTAATCTAATGCGCTCGTAATTACGGCTACTTGTGCCAAAATACATTCTTCGTCACTTGCTGTAGGGCTATCTGGGTATACTTCAGTGGTGGTTACATAAGGTGCATTGGTAAAGCCCATACATAAACCTAATTCGCGAGCAGCGTAGTTGATCACCCCAAATTGCTCTTGTGGCACACCAATAAGTTGGTTATTTTCATCACTTGGGGCAATGTGGGTTACTTTTGCTACGCTATCAATAATGGCTTTTTGAAATGCAGCCTCAGGTTTAGTGCTATCGGCCACTAAATAAAAACCATCGGGAATATTCCAATTAGTATTTACTGTGCCTTCGCGTGCAGCTAGTGCCGGGCGAAACTCGCTGTTGTCGCTGTCGGTCGTTTCGTGCAAATCAATATGAGCAATTAAATCTAACTCAAGGGATTTTACATACGCCATAATCGCCGCCGACTCTTGCGCTGGGCTACCTTCATAAAATGAGCGGTTAGGATCAATGGCTTCTGGGTTCCAGCGGTTTATCGTTTCGTAACCCCAAGGGCTAATACAAGGTGCGATTACAATATTAAAATACTGACTATATTTTTGCGCTGCCGTTTTTGCAAACCTAAGCGCCCCGTGTACGCCACTAGTTTCGTAGCCGTGTACACCACCGGTAATTAAAACGGTAGGTTTGTTAGTGTTAAAGTCAGCGGTTTTTAAAACAAATAAAGGATATTTGCCTGCAACGTAATTTAGTTCGCCATATTGTTCTACATTAAGCGCATCTTTGAGCTCGTTAATGAGGGTTACTACTTCATTTTGATAGCTGCGTTTAATATTTTGGCGGGTTAACCAATCGGCTTTATCGTTGTTATTCCACTTAGTGCCAGGTGTGCCAATAGGATATGTGCTGTTAGTCATAATAAACCTTTAATAATAATTATAATTAACCTTATAGCAAGGCTATATAGCAAATGCAGTTAATATAATTAGTAAATAAAGGCACAGCTTAACGCTGACTAAAATAAGGCGCAAATTAAAACGATAAACAGCTGTTTTAATTTTTTAAATTAGTTATTTACTAAGCTCAGTTATAGTAAGTTGTTAAATTAAATGTATTATAAAAGAGTATGTTACAATTGTTTTATTACCTACTTAGATATTGAGTATTATGGCGCAGTATTTTGCCACACCTAGTTGGTTAGGCCGTTTTTTCACCCGTATTAAATTACTCAGTATTGAGCAGGAAAGCTTAGTGATTGAGTTTAAAAATGCGACTAAGCAATCGTTTTTAATCAAGGATTTTAACGATTTTTCGCAGTTGCAAAACCGGATATTTAGCGCCAAAATTAATTTAACTCTAGGTGAAAATAGTGCTCATACTACTATTAGCTTTTTAAACAAAGCACAGGCAAAAGCACTAAACATTGCAATTAACCAATATTTTTCGCAAGCGCTTGAACACAAAATAAATAATGCTAAAGCTTTATTAAAGCGCACTGCGTTAGATGAGTATTTACGCGACAGTAATACCACAATTTTAAGCGCTGAGGTGTTTTCACTGAGCAAGCGCTATCAGCAAAACCGCAATGTGTGGCAAGGGTATTTACCTTCAAATAGTAGCCAGTTTTTATCGGTATTGGCCAGTGCAAAAAATAAGAATGATGCTATTGCACAACTGCGTAATAAATATGAGCGCAAGCAACTTGCTCAACGAGCTGGTTTTTATAATAACGTGGAGTCAAACCCATTAACTAATGAGCAGCGTCTTGCTGTAATACGCAATAACGATAAAAATTTAGTATTGGCTGCTGCAGGTACCGGTAAAACCTCAGTTATGGTAGCCAAAGCACTTGATCTAATTGCCACAAAACAAGCAATGCCTGAGCAAATACTGGTACTTGCTTATAATAAAACAGCGGCGCAAGAGCTTAAAACACGCTTTATTAAACGCGCCCAGCAGGCTGAATTATCAAGCAAGTCACCAGAGGTTTTAACTTTTCATGCGTTAGGGTTGCAGCTGCTACAGCAGGCAGGTAAAGGTTGCAACATATCGCCTTTTGTAGGTGATTTTGGCGCGCTGTCGAGTTGGCTAACATCATGGCTAAGTGAGCAAGTACAAGCCCAACCGGTATTATTAAGCGCCTTTATTGCTATGCTCGATAAGCCTTTAGTATCCTGCGATACTCATAAAAGTAAGTTTAATGCTACGCAAGTACTGGCAATATTAAAAGACTCAGGGCAGCTTAAGCATGAGGTTGATAAATATTTAAAATGCTTAGCAGCTATAAGGGCTGAACAGTTAACCGATAGCGAAATTACTCAGCGGCTTAAGCGCCAAAATAATCAATTAAATACTGTTCATCTAAGTACCAATCAATTAAATACGAGTCAAGTTAATAGCAATCAAAAAAGCACTAATCATCACAGTGCGGCCGCGCAGTTATTAATTGCTATGCATCGCGCTTATAAAACGCAACTCATTGCGCAAAACTGTATTGATTTTGACGATATGATTTTACAAGCTACTCAGGCTGTAAATAAGCAGCAAGTGAATGTGCCATGGCAGCATATTTTAGTGGATGAATTTCAGGATATTTCTGCTGCGCGTATGGCTTTATTAAACAGTTTAATTAAGCATGGTCATAAGGTGCGTTTTACCGCTGTAGGTGACGACTGGCAGTCAATTTATCGGTTTTCTGGTGGTAACTTAGCACTTACCACACGTTTTAATGAGTTAGTGGGTAGTCATTCGTTAACGTTGTTGCAAAAAACATTTAGGTATAACAATAGTATAAGTGACGTAGCGGGGCGTTTTGTTATGCAAAACCCTGAGCAGTATAAAAAGCTCATTATTACTCATACACAAGTGGCTGAGCCTCAAGTTATTTTATTAGATGACGTGTACCAAGGTAAAAAGTCGTTAGAGCTAAAAACCCAGCAAACTATCAATACTATTCAAAAACACCATGCAAACGCGAGTATTGCTGTATTGAGCCGTTATCGTTATACGCTCAACAAAGTGCAACAGCATTTAGCCTCACAACAAAAAAGTGCAAACGTAGCATTTTTAACCCTGCATAGCGCCAAAGGGTTAGAAGCAGATTGCTGTATTATTATAGGGTTAGAGCAGGGGAAGTTTGGCTTTCCGAGCAGTCAGCAAAATAATCCGCTGCTGGAGGCTTTACTACCTAGCCAAGACACCTTTGCTTATTCAGAAGAGCGGCGTTTATTATATGTGGGGCTTACCCGAGCAAAACATAAGGCTTACTTAATTGCCGATGCTAAACAGCCGTCGTTATTTGTTAAAGAATTAATAAATGACAACTATCCAATTCATATTGCATCTACTTTGTTTAGCAAATAACAAAAAGCAATAGTATGCAGTGACTGTAACCAGAGGCTGTTGTTAAGCGCTAACTTGGTGAGTTAATTAATGGTTCATGCTGATATAAATTAGCGTATTGACGTTGGTGTTCGGCAAATAAATAAGCTCTTAATTGTTCTTTACCAGTATGAATGTGTTTTATTTTAGCTGCAAGGCCATGCTTGCTTTGCCTGACAGGCTCAATATCCATAGATACAGATTCTTTATTTGGTAGGGTAAATTCTACGTGTTGAACTTTTGATAGGTTTTTGTGTTTACCGGTGGGCTTTAAAAATACACCTGTGCTTGAAATTGATTCAATGCAAAAGCCTTGGCTTTTAATATTTAAATGGCTCCAGCGCCAACTGCGTTGAGTGCCTTTAGTATCAATAACTTCAGGAGCGCTTAAAGTAGGTGTAATTGTGCCGGAGCTATTAATTTTTAAGTGTAGCGGAAACCACAGTTGGTAATGGGCAACCTCAGCCAGTAGAGTTAAATTGGCATTGCTAAGTAACTGCGCAATACTAACAGGCACACTGCTTTGCATGGTTAACATAGGCTCATGAGGTAATGCAGGTTTTTGATCGGATTTAAATAAGTCAGATAAAAAGTCTATTTCTTCAGCAGAAAAATCCATATTCCATACTCGGGTTGCCTAAAATATAAGCATAAGTTAAACAAAACACCGGCTCAATAAACAGCGTGTTTAATTTTGTTTAGTTAGTCTTTAACCGCTTTAGGTAGTTAGTATCTTTAGCTAAACAAAGCGATACGGCGCGTTATTAGCTTAACCCTAGAGCTAGATTAAGATATAAAGTTGCAGCCCAAGTTATTAAAAATTAACATGATGTAATTACAAGCCACTTTTTATTTGGGTTATATCATGACGCATGCATTTACACATTATAGACAACAACAATTGGTCCGCTTTTTAGCTGTGTTATTAAGCATTACGTTTTGTGCTAGTTTAACGGCCGCAGAGCAAAGCCAAACGTTAATTTTAGTTGGTAGCGAGCTAAGTAGCTGCAGTAGTTTAAACATGCAACAGTGCGATAAAAACACCCAAATAGCGGGTAAAGCAGAGCATTTATTTAGCGTTACGGCTGAAAAAGTTAAAAAAATCACTCAGCAGTGGCCGAGTACTAATCAAGAAGTTAAAAGCAGTACAGTTAAAGTTTTACTTGCGATAAAGGCTAAATCATCAACATCAATAACTAAGCCTGCACTGTTATGGCACTGGCGCGATATTGATAATACCCAGCTTAATAGCCTATCGGAGCAAGAGTATCATTTTGTTATGGATATGCTTGAAGTGCCTCAGTTGAGTTCTCAAGGGCAGCGATTAGCGGAGCAAGTTAACCTTAGTTTGAATAATGAACCGGCTATAAACAATATACTGCAATTTATAACGGGTAGTTTAAAGGTAGCTAACGAGCAACCAAGTGTGTTGGCAATTACAGCAGCAAGCCGAGACCCTTATGCTGCTGCCGATTTTACTCAAGGTTTATTGAGCACGGCAAGTGTAAACAGCCAATGGTTAGCATTGACCCCTGCATTAGTTAAAGCAATTACTACAAACACCTGTGAAAAATTACCACAATATAGGCAATCAGAAATGCGCTTGTATAACCGTGAGGCTATTTATCCCGATCGCATCCAAGCAGAAAATGCCCTTTGCAGTAATGGCGTTAATAGCTTGGTAAAGCTAATAAATAACAGTACAGGAGTGATTTTTAATAATGGCGAGCAAGACTTAACGCGCAGCGTACTGTTTGATGAAAACAACCAAGCTTACCCGTGGACTAAAGCATTGCAAACACGCCCTGTTGTTATAGGTAGCGGCGCGGGGGCGGCTATTCAAAGCGGTGGCAAAAACACAAGTGGTAACATAGCTACAATTACTAAAGGATCGAGCCTTTTGGCTTTACAGGCAGATATTAACGATAGTTCTATGTTTAATCTTGCTGGTGGCCTTGCAACATTTAATTATGGCATGATCGATACTCACTTTAGTGAACAAAACCGTACATTAAGGTTGGCAACAGTACTTGATAAAACACAGCAAAAGTTTGGTTTTGGTATTGATGAAGCCACGGCATTAGTCGTTATAAAGTCATCCACAGGTAACTTAATGACCGTAATAGGTAAAAGTGGTGTGGTATATTTAAAAGCAAAAGGTAATCAGCATTATAACTACTCATACTGGCCTGCAGGCAGCGTTATTGATATTGCAAATGAAAATTTTACCCTAAGCCAGCGCAGCATTAATAAAGCTTTAGCAAGTATTAAAATACCAGCATTACCGCTACAACGATTTGGCTCTATATTAACGAATGCAAAATTACGCTCACTTATTCAAGCTATGTGCTTAAGCCAAGAACAAAGTACAGTTGCCCAACAAGATCAGTTTATATTGAGCTTAAGTGTACAAGCTAACACTGCGTATCATCGTATTAATAAGGATCAATATGGCTGTGCTATCAGTCATTTAGAACTTGCAGTGAGTACATTTTAGTTCTGAAAGCTTACTAGAACGTGTTTAATTAAAACGGCCAAAATATTGTTTATAAAACTACATTGGCCGTATTGATAATTAGTAGCCAGCGGGGCGACTATCACGCATGATAAAATCTAGTTTTATTTGCGCTTTTATTGGCTGCGACAGATCAGTTATTTCAATCATTTCACACTCATCTCTGATCATTTCAGCTATTAGGCTCGGATAATGGCGACAGTCTTCGGGGCGGTCTAAGTAAATACTGCAAGTGTATTTATTTTGCGCTAGTGGGTTTGTTTTAGGCTCAATCTCTAAAAAAGGGCACCTGCTTAGTCTTACACCCGATTTAGGGTCGAACCATATTTCATTATTTTTAACAAATTCAAAGATTTCAGGGTTAAATACTTCCCATAAATCAATTTCTTCTTGGGTAGCACTCAAGTCGCCATCGCCGTATTTAATACAACATTTACCGCATTGATTACAGTCTTTCATAGTTTGCCAGTTAGCATAATAACCAGGCCACAGTGTAGCACTTATATTGATATGCAGTGTTGTTGGCGAAAAGGTTTAAGTTTCTACCAAGAGTATATAAAATAGCGAGCATATTGTATTACTAAGCTTTGCAGTACGCGGAGCATGATTAAAAGAGTTATAAAAAATGAGTGAAGAGCAAAGTGTAATTGATAACCTAGCCGACCTTGAAAGTTTTTTACTTAATGTAGAAAGCGGTGGTTTTGGCTTAAAAGGTGTTGCAGGCATTGGTATGGCAACAAATAACGCAGATGGCAGCCGCTTTGTAGCAGTATTTGACGATAATCAAAAGCTACTTTTAGCACGCATGATTACAGAAAACGTATTCCAAACAGGGCAAGACATGGTACGTAATGGTGTAGGGCGCAAGCATTAACTATAATAGTTAAAACGCCGCTTTAATTTAAACTGTTAAATTAAAGCGGCGTTTATTTTGTTTTTAGCCTATAAGCTTATTTAAGGTTTATAGGCGCTATCAACTTCAACAGCCTCATCTATAACTTATTAATAAATAATGGCAGGGTTTGGCTTATTCGGCGAACCTAACATTTCGCGATAAGATGGTGGCTGCAAACCTTCTCTGTCGGTAATATTAAAATGCTTAGCTATTTCGGCAGCAATTACAGTGTGCCCGTTAAGCTCGTCACCTTTAGGGTCATTAGCAATAGCATAAACAATATCACCAATAAATTCTGGTGACTCTGCGGTTGCCATAAACTGCTGGTATTGCTCTTTATCTAGTTTACCTATAATGGCCGAACGTTCGGTTAAGAGTGGCCCCATCCAAATAGATACAGCACGCATACCTGTGCCTTTAAAGTCTACCGCCATATCATGAGCAAGCTTATCAAGGCCCGCCTTTTGTGCACCATAAGCAGGCCCATGAATATAACAACTAGCACCAAATGATGAACCAAACATAATTAAGCCACTGTTATGCTTAGCCATTAGTTTTGCGCCATGCCAACTAGCCACGTAAGCAGAGCGTAAACCTACATCTAAAATTTTACCCGCATCAAGCTCTTTTTCCCAAAATGGCTTTTGTTCAACTAATTGATCATGAATAAATGCAGCGTTATTAACCAAAATATCTAATCGGCCTTGCTCTTTTTCAACCTGAGCAAACAATGCGGCGGTTTGTGCATCGTCACTGTGATCGCACACCACAGCAATACCTATACCACCTGCTTGATTAATTTGCTCAGCAGTTTCATATACTGTTCCGGGTAATATCGAGCCATCCCACCCTAAAACTGAGCCTGTTTTTATACTGCGGCCAGTAACATAAACTGTCATGCCTTTTTTACCTAAAGCTAAGGCAATGCCTCTGCCTGCACCGCGGCTAGCACCGGTTACAATGGCAACTTTTGCTTCTTCCTGTTGCATGGATTCCCTCATTTAAAAAGATGACACATTAAAAGTACTAAAGGTTAAATTGGCTAACCAGCTCAATTTAGTTTCGATAGTAGTCGTACTAGTAATAAAGATATATTTGTATTGAAATTAGCATGTAAAGCCTTAGTATAAAAGCCTAGCTTAAAAATCAACCAAAAAACAAAGGACTGCTATGAAATATATAAAGACTACCGAGCAACGTTTACAGCAACTAGAAGACAAGCAATCAATATTAGAATTGAAATATCGCTACCTAAATGCCTGCGATGAAAAACAACCTGAGCTGGTAACTAATTGCTTTATTAGCGGCGAAGTAGATATTAACTTTGGTCACATTGGCCAATTTAATCGACGAGAAGATTTTGTGGCTGTTTTTAAAGATCTTGGTTGCCACGACCATATAGTTGATATGCATCACGCGCAAAACCCGGTTTTTTTAGAAGTCACCGACAATACAGCCAAGACTAAAATTAACCTTCGCTTTCAAAGTATCAACACCAAAGATAAGCTCCATGTGCAATTAGGTGGCTACTACCTCGACGAATTTGAAAAGCAAAGAGACGGTCAATGGCTGATCAGCAAAAGTGCATTTATAATAAATTCGGTAAGCATGAGTGATTTTTCAGGTGAATATAGCAAAGTGGTTTATAGCGGAAACTGCATGCCAGACTAGGTTACTGTATATTTTTTAAATTCAGGAAAGGTAGCAATAAAGTAACTGAGCGTGTTGCGAAGTAATTGATTTTGGTTATTTAAAAGGCTTTTAAAGTTGGTCGGTATGGAGAGATATTAAACAGACACCCACCTTAATATTTGTAATATCAGTGTAATTAACTATGCTCTGGTTAGTGCAATAATTAAGCAGGGTGTCACATGGCTATCGCAAGAAAACGTCAGGTTAGTTTGGTCGATACAAAATACTACCACTGTATTTCGCGCTGTGTACGC
>NZ_JAGGDL010000043.1:0-28584 GCF_017653575.1 Pseudoalteromonas sp. K222D | reverse complement strand
GTTACCAACAAGGCGTCATGAGCGCAGCTTTCCACGATGTGTGAAAAAGAAACCATCTAAATATCCCTATAAAAAAAAGCCAGTCAGTGTTAACTGACTGGCATTAGTATTATAGCCTGTTCTTTTGTGGCTTGTTTTACAATATAGGTGTTTGGGCTGATAAAATTATTTTTTGGTACTCTCCTAGTACTTCAATAGAAATTATTGGCACTCTCAGGGCAAGCCCTATTTACGACTTACCCATATTTTTAGCCTACTTGTCTATTATTCCTGGTATGGCCGTGTTTTTAGTAAGAATGGAAACCGACTTTGTAGAGGAGTACGACCGTTTTTACACTGCAATACGCGAAGGTGCCTCTTTAAATGAAATTTATCTATTAAAAGATAATATGATACAAACTGCCCAAGGTGGTTTATACGATATATTTAAAATTCAGGGTATTACCGTAGCTTGCTTATTACTTTGGGGTGAGCAAATACTCACTTTTATAGGCATAGATCCTAACTACAAAACCTTATTATTTATCGATGTAGTGGGTGTGGGTGTACAGGTTATATTTTTATCAATACTCAATATTTTATTTTATTTAGATAAACGTTTTACTGTACTGGTACTCGCAGCAATATTTTTAGTCGTAAATGTTGTTTTTACCTATTTGTCGGTTGCACTTGGGCCGCAGTTTTATGGCTATGGCTTTGCATTTGCAACTGTTATTAGCTCGGTTATGGGTTTACTTTGGTTATCTAAACAGTTTGAAGATTTAGAATACGAAACCTTTATGCTGCAATAATAAACGCTTAATATTTCAGGCTATTGGTTTAAACTAAGCTTATAATGGCAAAACTAATAAATAAGTGTAATAAACATAAATTGCCTATTACACTTATTTCTCCCAATAAAATTCTTATATAAAGGAGTATTCAATGGCTTTTGATTATGGATCGATTGATCTTGGACTTAAAAACCCCTTCAAACTTGAAGGCAAAGTAACCGCACTAAGAGGTGCCATAGAGTCAATTACCGGTATTACGCTGCTTGTTGTTGCTGCAGGGTTAGTTAAAGAGGATGCAACTGCTGGGTGGATCTTGATGCTTTTTGGGATGATTATTTTAGGGTTTGGCATTGCTTCACTCTCAACAGGTATTTATGCCACACTAAAATACTTTGTTGGTCGTAATCACCCTACGTCTCTGGCTTATAACTACAGTAAATCGCAAAGCTCTACCGCAACAGAAGAAAAAAAAGAAGTTGCCTATAACGACCAAGAACTAGAAGAAATGCTTATGGGTCGTAAAAACATTACTTTTAAAGAGCCTAAAGGGTTTTTATCTCGCTTGTTGCATAGCCTTATTCCTAAACTAATGTTTTTACCCTACCCAATGCGTAATATTGCCCAGCAATTATTTGGCTCATGGATAAGTACCTTTGTGGCACTTATTGCGTATGGACTGGTAGCTTTTGTATCTTTGTCGGGCTTTACCGGTGAAGCAGGCGAATTAGCATTTCCCATATACAGTAGCATTTTAATGTTTTATGTATTGTTCTCATGGCGCTCGGCAGGTAAACCAACCACTCGCAATGCTGCAAGAGAAATTGAACCACTTGGTGGTGGTGCACTGGCTAAAATTATTTCGCTATCGTTTATTTTACCCATTATTATTGGCCTTTCTATGTCGTGGTTAATGCAAGAACAACACATTAGTAAAGCGCAAATAGATGTTTGGTTTGAACAATTACCCAACCTACATGCGGGTATGTATTTAGTCGCTATTATTATTTTAGCCACCTTGAGCTGCGCACTGGTTTTTACTATGTTAAAAGCACGATTAAATACCATAACACCAAGCACTGAGGTATCTGAGCTGCGCGAAAACTGGCAAGAATCTGTACACCCTACTGAAATTTTTATTAATTTAGATAACCTAGTAATGGCTAACCGTCGTTATAAAGAAGTGCCTAATCGCGTATACCGCGAGCTCAACCCACAACTGCAAGAGCAAGTAGAAGGAAAAGGCGGCTTTAAAGGAGAAATAATTCAAGAAATACAACCTAAACTACATGAGCTAGATTTAGGTAAAGGTTTTAGTATGGCTAGATTATTGGCGCTACTTAGTGGTAATTTTCTGTATTTAATCGCGCTTATTTTCACGGTATTATTAGCCTACTCTTTCATCGATATTTATCGTTATATTGATAGCGCAAATATCAATTCAATAGAGCAAGCACTTAATAATCGTCATATTTCACCTATCAGCGAGCTAGTAATGGCAAGCGTACACTTATTACTGATAGGTGTATTAATTAAAGCCTTTGCTCAGCTATTAAGTAGCAATGCACATTTGTTTTTTGCTGAAATGCAATTTGAATCACTTCTGGTCTATTTTAAATGTGAAGGTACATTTACTGAGTCTAAAATATCAACCGGTACAGGTATTCACGACAGCACTCGCTCTGAAAACACCTTAGTACGTAGCAGCATTACCCCTTGGGTTATTGTTTCGCGAATAGTAACCACCACTTTTGCAGCAACAGGTATGAAAAATCTTGAGCATCCACGCCATATTATGGAAATGCACAAAGACGAAGGTCAGTTACAAGCAATTAAAAACGATGTGATTGCGTTCTTAAAAGATCGTGAGTCAATAGCCTCAATTACCAGTGAGCGTGATTTAGGTAACGCGTCGCAAATTCATCAGCTTAATCAGCAAACACGCGCTATGCCAACACAACAAAGCGCAATTACAAAAAATGATGAAGAAGCCGCCGGCTTTATCAGACAACAAGATGATTTAGCCTCAGAAACCAAGTCATAACACAGTAACTTAATTATATATCAATGCCACTGGCAATCAGTGGCATTTTTAACAGCAACTATACCTTTTTAAACCCCAGTTAACTTTGCTCACTTTAATGTCATGCTTGTTCTAAATTAAACCTTGTAACAACACACAAAGCCCTTGCTTTATGCGCTAAAACGCAAATAATAAAGCAATCTATAATTGGGTAAGAATGAGAGAATGAGCTACATACTAACCACACAATGCGCCGATGATGTAGGGCTAATAGCCAAAATCACCGGGCTTTGCCACCAGCATAATTTAAATATTACACGTAATAATGAATTTGTAGACAAAGACGCTAAACGCTTTTTTATGCGTACAGAGCTCACTGGTGAGCCACAAAGTAACTTTTTACCACTACTACGCGAAATACTACCTGCAGACGCTAAAGTGGCTTTACACAATGGTACAAAAACCAAAGTTGTGTTACTTGCTACTAAAGAAGCACATTGCTTAGGTGGCGTATTATTAAAGCAATTCGAACAAGCGCTAAATATTGAAGTGCAAGCCGTTATAGCAAACTACCCTATTTTAGAGCCGCTTGCTAAAGGGCTTAATGTCCCTTTTCATGTTATCTCTCATGAGGGATTAACGCGCAGCGAGCACGATCAACAAGTAGGCGATTTAATTGCCAGCTATAACCCTGACATTATTGGTTTAGCTAAATATATGCGTATTTTAAGCCCTGAGTTTGTACAACGCTTTGAGGGCAAAATTATTAATATTCATCACTCGTTCTTACCCGCTTTTATTGGTGCAAAACCTTATCATCAAGCATTTGAACGTGGCGTAAAAATCATTGGAGCCACAGCTCACTTTGTCAATAACGAGTTAGACGAAGGGCCTATTATTTTGCAAGATGTTACGCCTGTAACCCACGCAGAAACTGCAAAAATGATGGCCAATATGGGTAAAGATGTAGAAAAAACAGTATTTTGTAAAGCGCTACAACTTGCCTCTGAGCATAAGCTATTTATTAACGGTAATAAAACCGTGGTGTTTTCGTAAAACAAAAATGCCAGCAAATTATGCTGGCATTTTTAAACGATTAAATAATACTTATTGTATTACCCAGGTACTATTAAGGCGTGTAATAAGTGGGTGATCCTGGCCCTACTGGCATACCCAATACAAATACCCATAAATAAAACAAAATAACCCAACCAACAAAAAATATCATACTGTATGGCAGCATAGTGGCTACTAGTGTGCCTATACCCATATCTTTTTTGTACTTAGCAGCGACAGCGAGGATCAAGCCAAAATAGCTCATCATTGGCGTTATTAAGTTAGTAACCGAGTCACCTATACGATAAGCCGCCTGAATGGTCTCTGGCGCGTAACCAACTAACATTAGCATAGGTACAAAAATAGGCGCGGTAACAGCCCATTGCGCCGAAGACGACCCTAAGCTTAAGTTAACCAACGCACACATTAATATAAATAATACAAAAACTTCGGGACCAGTTAAGTTTAAAGCTTGCAGTAATGCAGCACCGTTAATTGCTAAAATAGTGCCTAAATTGGTCCATTTAAAAAACGCGACAAATTGTGCAGCAAAAAACACTAGTACAATATACATGCCCATTGAGCTCATACTTTTGCTCATCGCATTAATTACGTCTTTGTCGTTTTTCATGGTGCCAACAACGCGCCCATATACAAAGCCCGGAATACCAAAGGTTACAAAAATAAACACCACTATGCCTTTCAAAAAGGGCGAGTGGGCTACTAATCCGGTTTCGGGGTTACGTAAAATGCCATCGGCTGGCACTATGGTCCAGGCAAGTAGTAGCGATACAACTAATAGCGATACCCCTGCCCACTTTAAACCCGACTTTTCTTTGGCCGTTAACGCGGCAATATTATTTTGTGCAAGATCAGCACTGGCCTCTTCAGGATTATATTTACCTAAACGTGGTTCAACAATTTTTTCAGTAACTAGGGTGCCTAAAATCGCAATTAAAAACACCGACACCATCATAAAATACCAGTTAGCTTCTGCGCCTACTTGGTAAGTTGGGTCGATCATTTGTGCCGCAGGTGTGGTAATGCCTGCCAGTAAGGGATCTATTGTGCCTAATAATAAGTTAGCACTATAACCACCCGACACCCCAGCAAACGCCGCTGCTAAGCCCGCTAATGGATGACGCCCTAAACTATGGAATATCATTGCAGCTAATGGAATAAGTACCACATAGCCCAGCTCAGAGGCGGTATTAGATAAAATAGCGGCAAACACCACCATAAAGGTCACTAACCGCTTTGATGCGCCCATTACCATGCCGCGCATTGCTGCCGACAGCAATCCAGAGTGCTCAGCAACACTCACACCAAGTAAAGCTACCAGTACCGTGCCCAGTGGTGCAAAGCTGGTAAAGTTAGTTACCAAGCCAGTTACAATACGCTGTAATCCCTCGGCACTAAGCAAGCTCACTACTTCAATAACACCATCGGGTTCGCGCCCAGGCGAGCCCTCAGGTCGAGGATCGATTGCACTTAGGCCAAACCAATCCGCCACTCCACTAAATACAACAATTACGATACAAAATATTGCAAATAAGGTGATGGGATGCGGTAGCATATTGCCTAAAAATTCTACGCCGGCTAAAAAGCGGTTAAACCAGCCTTTATTTGCGCTTTCATTACTACTTTGGGCCTTGGAGTCTAAAGAGTCTGACATACCATGTTCTCTTAATTATAAAATGCCCGTAAGCTAGCATTATTTTTATAGGAGATCATGTAATAAAGGTGAATGGCTTGTGATAATTGCGTATATAAGCGTAAATAAGACTAAAAAAGAGGCTTTGTGCCTCTATTCTATGCATGGTTTTATATTTGCTCTATAGGTGCTAATTGTAGTTTTGCAGCAATTAATACCGCTTGTGTGCGGTTATATACGCCAAGCTTTCTAAATATGGCGGTAATATGCGCTTTTACAGTGGCTTCTGAAATATGTAACTCATACGCTATTTGCTTATTTAGCAAACCTTCGTGCAGGTATTGTAAAACACGGTATTGTTGTGGGGTAAGTGAGGCAACTTGCGCTGCAATTTCTCGGTCTTCGCCTTGAATTTCGGCGACTTTATTTTTTAATTCTGTTGGTAACCAAGTATCGCCTTCGAGTATTTGATTAATTGCATTGGCAATATCATCTGATGATGATGACTTAGGAATAAACCCCATTGCGCCGTAACCCATTACTTTAGATACAATATTAGCGTCTTCACTTCCCGAAACTACCGCAATAGGTAAACTAGGATAGTCTTCTCTAATACGAATAAGGCCGTATAAATCACCATTACCTGGCATGTGTAAATCCAGCAGTAATATATCAAGATCTTCTTGCTCGCTTAACACCTGCAATGTACTGTCAAAATCAGATGATTCAAATACTTCTAAATCGTCAAATTTTACAGTTAGTGCACCCTTTAGTGCTTCACGAAATAACGGATGGTCGTCCGCTATTAAAAACTGACTCATGGTTCACTCCTAATAAATTCGGCTGTGCCCTATCTAGTAGAGCACAGCCGATATACTACGTTTAGAATCAACTTGTAATCAAGCTTTTAACGCGCATTTAACGATTTAATCGATTTTCAATTAACTCATCAACCACAGATGGATCGGCAAGTGTTGATGTATCACCTAGTTGTTCGTGCTCGTTGGCCGCAATTTTACGTAAAATTCGACGCATTATTTTACCAGAACGCGTTTTTGGTAACCCTGGTGACCACTGAATCATATCGGGTGACGCAATTGGGCTTAACTCTTTACGAACCCAGTTACGAATTTCTTTGGTTAACTCATCGCTTACCGTTATACCTTCGTTAGGGGTAATGTAAACATAAATACCTTGGCCTTTAATGTCATGCGGATAACCTACTACAGCGGCTTCAGCTACTGCTGGGTGTGCAACCAGTGCGCTTTCTATTTCAGCAGTGCCTAAACGATGCCCCGAAATATTAAGTACATCATCTACGCGACCAGTGATCCAATAATAACCATCTTCGTCACGACGACAGCCATCGCCACAAAAATACACACCTGGGTAGGTAGAAAAGTAAGTTTGTTCAAAACGTTCATGATCGCCATAAATAGTACGTGCTTGCGATGGCCAGCTATCTAAAATAACTAAGTTACCATCAGCTTCACCTTCAAGCGTATTACCCTCAGCGTCAAATATTGCCGGCGCAATACCAAAAAATGGACGCGTTGCAGAGCCTGGTTTTAAATCGGTAGCACCTGGTAATGGGGTGATCATAATGCCACCCGTTTCTGTTTGCCACCAGGTATCAACGATAGGGCAATTTGACTTACCTATTTGTTCGTAATACCAATTCCATGCTTCAGGGTTAATTGGCTCACCAACCGATCCTAAAATTCGTAAACTATTACGATGAGATGACGCTACAGGCTCATCGCCTTTTGCCATTAAGGCACGAATAGCGGTAGGCGCGGTATATAAAATAGTAACACCGTGTTTATCAACAACTTCGCCCATACGCCCTGCGGTTGGGTAAGTAGGTACACCTTCAAATACAACTTGGGTACAACCATTTACCAGCGGACCATAAGCAATATAACTGTGCCCGGTGATCCAACCTACATCGGCGCTACACCAAAAAACATCGTCCTCTTTTACATCAAATATATATTCGTGCGTCATCGATGCATAAACTAAATAACCACCCGTGGTATGCACCACTCCTTTTGGCTGACCTGTTGACCCTGAGGTGTATAAAATAAATAACGGGTCTTCAGCGTTCATTACCTCAGGCTCGCACACAGGCTCTTCGTCTGCTACTAAATCGTGCCACCATATATCATGGTCGTGCCAATCAACATCGCCACCGGTAAGTTGGTGCACAATAACATGCTCTATACTTGTTACAGACTCTTGCAACACAGCTTCGTCAACGTTTGCTTTAAGTGGCACGCAGTTACCAGCACGGCGTCCTTCGTCTGAAGTAATAACCACTTTTGCGCCCGAATCCTTAATACGATCGGCAATCGCAGAGGGTGAAAAACCACCAAATATAACTGAGTGAATAGCACCAATACGTGCACACCCTTGCATTGCATAAATAGCTTGTGGGCTCATTGGCATATAAATAGCGACGCGATCACCTTTTTGTACGCCCAGCTTTTTTAAACCATTAGCAAACTTTGCTACTTCATCATGTAACTTTTGATAAGTAATATGCTCACTTTGCGATGGGTTATCGCCCTCCCATATAAGCGCTACTTTATTGGCTTTTGTTTTTAAGTGGCGGTCAATACAGTTATACGATGCATTAAGGTAGCCATCTTCATACCACTTAATATTTATGTGGCCTTTATCAAAGGTGGTGTTTTTTACTTTAGAATAAGGAGTAAACCAATCAAGGCGCTTACCGTGTTCAGCCCAAAAACTTTGTGGATCATCAATCGAGTGTTTATACATTTTATTATATTTATCGTTATCGACGAGAGCTGTGTTTTTAATATGCGTAGGAACTGGATAGATATTTTTTGACATCTTGGTCTCCATTTAAATTACTTGCCTTAGGCTTTTCTCAAGGATTACTCAGCAATGCGCTATTAAGTATTAGACCTTAGTTGTAAAGCTATTCTAATTACTAATTTGTTGTTTATAATCGCTGCGCTATTTATTACTTTTACATAAATAATACATGATGTTAAATGTAAGTAAATAATCACATTATAATCATTACACCTTAGTCTTATAGACTAATAGATGATTGAGTAAATAGTGTACATATTTAAAAGTGTTTCACCTAAGTATTATAATATTTGCATTAATTAGCTTTAATTTTTATTTAACGAATAAAAAATCTTTAAATTAACTTTTATTCGTAAGTAATACTCACGCTATTAATACACTCTAAATAAAAAGCAATAATCAACACGTAGCCTATAAAGGACGCAACAATGAAATTTACCCCATTAAAAACACTTGCAGCAAGTGCTGTACTATGTGCACTTTCAAGCACAGCTTATGCAGCCACTGCAGCAAAAGTTGGAGATACTGAATTTACTTACGGCGGATACATTAAATTAGATGCTATGTGGAGTGACTATTCTGCAGGCGCACCAGCGGGCACTGACGTGGGTCGTGACTTTTATGTACCGAGCACAGTGACTGTAGGCCCAGACAATAGCTCTGACGCTGTATTTGATATGCATGCCCGTGAATCTCGTTTTAACTTTGGTACAGCTACATTACTTGATAATGGCAAAACCATTAACACCAAAATTGAAATCGACTTTTTAGCTTCTGCCCCTGGTGGTAACGAGCGTGTATCTAACTCTTACGCTCCACGTGTACGTCATGCATTTATTAGCTACGATGGCTGGTTATTTGGCCAAACATGGTCTAACTTTCAAAACGTTGGCGCACTACCTGAAGCACTTGATTTTATAGGCCCAGCAGAGGGCACAGTGTTTGTACGCCAAACTCAAGTTAAATACACTACTGGCGCATGGTCTTTCTCATTAGAAAATCCAGAAAGTACCATTACTACAGGTTTTACTACAAACCCACAGGGTATTAAAAGTTCATCAATGGCTGTAACCGACGATGCTTCACTTCCTGACTTTACTGCACGTTATACCCATAAAGCTGACTGGGGTAATTTAGTAGTTGCTGCACTTGCCCGTCAACTTACTTATAAAGTAGGTGCTATTGATGCCGATGAAACATCATTTGGTGTTAGTGCATCGGGTATGGTTAAACTAGGCGAAGACAACTTTAAGTTTATGCTTACACAAGGTAAAGGCTTAGGCCGTTATGTTGGTGTTAATGTAGCCCATGGTGCAGTACTCAATGGCGATGATTTAGATGCTATTGATTCAACTTCTGGCTTTGTAGCGTATCAGCATAAGTGGAACAGCCAATGGCGTTCAACTTTCTTATATTCATTTTTCAGTGCTGATAACAACACAGACTTACTCGCCCTTACAGGCGATCCAACTAAATCAAGCCAAAGCTACAGTGCTAATATTTTATACTCACCAGTTAAACGCTTAACTTTTGGTGCTGAGTTTAAGCATGCCGAGCGCGAGCTTGAAAGCGGTAACGATGGCGATATGGACCGTTTACAATTCTCGGTTAAGTATGCATTTTAAGCGTACATAGTTTACTTCCTTGAGCGGCTTTGGCCGCTTTTTTTTGTTAATTAATTTATAAGTCTCATCTGTTTTATCAACTTCATCACTCTTTATTAATCCCGATAGTACAAATTGTTATAAAAACCAATAACGCAATTGCAAATCAATATCATTTAGATTAAGTTAAGCGCTTTATTTTTGAACCTTTTGGAAAACACCATGTCGTCCTCTAAAGTTTTGCGTTTATCTAAACTAAGCCTTATTACCTCTTTAATTTTATCTGGGCATGCATTTGCAAAAAACGATAAAAGCGAGCAGCAAATTGAAAAGATTGCTGTGTATGGTCAACATCATAAAAACTATATTACCGAAGAAGCACAATCGGCAACCAAACTAGGTTTAACCATAAAAGAAACTCCGCAGTCTATTTCAGTTGTTTCTCGCGCTTTAATGGATGATTTTTCACTCGATGATATAAACGCAGTGCTAGAAAGCACGCCGGGTGTAACGGTAGAGCAAATAGAAACCGATCGTACTTATTTTAAAGCCCGTGGCTTTGATATTACAAATTTTCAAGTTAATGGTTTAGGTATTCCACAAAGCTCGGGATCAATTCAAGGCAGCCTTGATACCTCAATTTACGACCGTGTAGAAATAGTTCGTGGCGCGAACGGTTTAATGACAGGTACAGGTAACCCTTCTGCTACTGTAAATATGGTGCTAAAAAAACCAACTTACACAACCCAAGCTAATGCATCTGTTTCGTACGGTTCATGGAATAAAAAACGCTTAGATTTAGATGTATCAACGCCTATTAATGAAGAGCATGCTGTTAGAGCTGTATTTACCAAACAAAAAGCCGACTCATATCTAGATCGCTACGAAACAGATAAAACCGTTATTTATTTAGCCTACGAGGGAAAGTTAACCAATAACACCCTGCTAAGTGTTAACTACGTTAATCAACAAAAAGATGCCGATAGCCCACTTTGGGGTGCACTACCACTTTATTATACCGATGGCACACCAACAGACTATGACGAATCAACTAGCACTGCGGCTGACTGGTCTTACTGGGATAACAGTGCCGAGCAAGTATATGTAACGCTTGAACAAAATTTATCAGCAACATGGGTGGCTAAAGCGCGTTACGCTCATGTTGAAAACGAGCAAGACTCTGAATTATTTTATGTATACGGTACCCCTGATAAAGACACCGAACTTGGCTTAATCGGTTACGCAAGCCGTTATGATTATAGCGATAAGCACGATTTATTTGATCTATATGCGAGTGGTAAATTTGATTTATTTGGCCAAGAGCACGACTTGTCGTTGGGTGTTAGCCAAGCAAAAATGGATTACACCGAGCAATCTCTTTACGATTACACCACAGGGAATGGTTTTCCGGCAATGCCGTCACTTAAAACGTGGGATGGCGTAATACCACAAGCAACACTTACAGATAGTGTAAATGGTAGCAATATAACTAATGAGCAAAAATCTGCTTATATTTCTACTCGTATCAAATTAAGCGAACCTTTAAGTCTACTAGCTGGCGTGCGTTACACTGATTGGAAAACAACAGGCACAGCTTATGGCGTTGCGCAAACACAAAGTGACTCACAGCTAATACCCTACATTGGCACTGTGTATGACTTTAACGAGTCTTTATCGGCTTATGCAAGCTACACAGAAACATTTGTGCCGCAAAAGGAGCTTGATATAAATGCCAACCAACTTGCACCTATTACAGGTAAAAGTAGCGAACTAGGTGTTAAAGCCCAGCTTTTAGACGAGCAAGTTTTTGTAACACTTGCTTACTTTGATACAAAACAAGATGGCCTTGCTATAGCTGTACCTAACTCATTACCCGACGATACTCGTTACTACGCAGCGGATGGTATTAACAGTAATGGTTTTGAAGTAGAGCTAAGCGGTAAGTTTACAGATGACTTGAGTGCAAGCATTAGCTTTAGTAATTTAAGCATTGATGGCGATGACACAGTAAAAGATTACACCCCTGAGAATCAACTCAAGGTTGCTGCAATCTATCAAGTTCCTTTCATTGATGGTTTATCGTTTGGTGCAAATTATCGCTGGCAAGATTCAACAAGCCGAGTCCAAGTCAGAGATGCTAACAAAATCGCAAGCGTGATTACAAAGCAAAATGCCTACGGATTACTTGATTTAATGGCAACTTATAAATTGAGTGAAAATATAGGCGTTACTTTTAATATTAATAACACCACAGGTGAAAAATACTTACACAGCTTATATTGGGCTCAAGGTTACTATGGTGCACCGCGTAACTACGCTCTATCTGTAAATTGGCAGTTGTAAATTTAAACCAAAAAAAAGCGCTAACCATTACTGGTTAGCGCTGCTTTAAAGCTCGGGTCAAATCAAGCTTAAATATTTAATACTGCTTAAAGGTCAGCTTCATCGCCTAACTTATCTTCACCATCGTCTGGTTCAATAGTTGCTTTAAGTAAAAGCATTTCGCGTAACTTGCCTTCAATTTCGTCTGCGATTTCTGGGTTTTCTTTTAAAAACTTAATTGAATTAGACTTACCTTGGCCAACTTTATTACCACAGTAACTGTACCAAGCACCTGCTTTTTCAACAATTTTGTGCTTCACACCTAAGTCAATTAGCTCGCCTTGTTTAGAAATACCTTCACCATACATAATGATAAATTCGGCTTGCTTAAATGGCGGTGCTACTTTGTTTTTAACAATTTTAACCCGGGTTTCGTTACCAACAACCTCGTCGCCTTCTTTTACCGAACCAATACGACGAATATCAATACGTACCGATGCGTAAAACTTAAGTGCGTTACCACCCGTTGTTGTTTCTGGGTTACCAAACATTACACCAATTTTCATACGGATTTGGTTAATGAAAATACATAAGGTGTTCGAGCGTTTAATATTACCTGTTAGCTTACGTAATGCTTGCGACATTAAACGTGCTTGTAAGCCCATGTGCGAATCGCCCATGTCGCCTTCAATTTCAGCTTTTGGTGTAAGTGCTGCAACAGAGTCAATAATAACTACGTCAACCGCGCTTGAGCGTACTAGCATGTCACAAATTTCGAGTGCTTGTTCGCCAGTATCTGGTTGCGATACAAAAAGCTCATCTATGTTTACACCAAGCTTTTGTGCATAAACTGGATCAAGAGCATGCTCAGCATCAATAAAGGCACATGTTTTGCCTTCTTTTTGTGCTTCAGCGATAACTTGCAAAGTAAGCGTTGTTTTACCAGACGACTCAGGACCATATACTTCTACAATACGCCCCATAGGTAAGCCACCTATGCCTAAGGCAATATCGATACCTAATGAGCCTGTAGATACAGATTCAATGTTTAACGCTTTGTTATCACCCAATTTCATAATTGAGCCTTTACCAAATTGACGTTCAATTTGTGATAAAGCCGCGTCCAACGCTTTTTGTTTGTTATCGTTCATTTTACTCTCCAAATCCAGCTAATGCGACAAGTATACTGTATGAAATCACAGTATCAAGTTAATTTTATTATTTTATCTGCTCTATTATAGTTTTTAAAGAAAATACAATAGCTTGCAGTCTAACCTGTGCTCTATCGCCGGTAAATACTTGTTTAAATACCAGCTGCTTGTCGTTAATGTGTAGTCCAAACCATACTAAGCCTACCGGCTTATCTGGGGTTGCTCCTCCTGGGCCTGCAATACCCGATACAGTAATCGCAATATCGGCATTAGTTGCTGCAATTGCGCCTAAAGCCATCTCACGCACCGTTTGCTCGCTTACCGCCCCATATTGCGTTAATGTGGCGGCACTTACATTTAGTAAATCTTGCTTTGCTTGGTTACTGTAAGTTACAAATGCACGGTCAATATAGGCAGAGCTTCCAGGGGTGTCGGTAAGTGCATAACTTACCCCGCCACCAGTACATGACTCAGCAGTAGTGATCCATAAGCATTTATCCGTTAAAATAGCGCCTAATTGCGCAGCAAGTGTTTTAATCTCTTGATGTAATTCCATATTCAGCCTTTGGGTAAATACATGTCGTTTGATCTTTATGCTCCACACACTATAAAACAACAAACCCCTATGATGCAGCAGTATCTAAAAATAAAATCAGAGCATCGCGATATTTTATTGTTTTATCGGATGGGGGATTTTTATGAACTCTTTTTTGATGACGCAAAACGCGCCGCTCAATTACTCGATATTTCGCAAACTCAGCGCGGTAAAGCCGGTGGCGATCCTATTCCTATGGCCGGTGTACCTTATCATGCCGTAGAAAACTATTTAGCCCGTTTAGTGCAAATGGGCGAATCTGTTGCTATTTGCGAACAAGTAGGCGATCCGGCTACCAGTAAAGGGCCTGTTGATCGCAAAGTGGTGCGTATTGTCACCCCAGGTACTATTTCTGATGAAGCCCTACTGCAAGAGCGCCAAGACAACTTACTTACCAGCGTATGGCAGAGTAAAAATGGTACTTATGGCATTGCTTATCTTGATATTAACTCGGGTCGTTTTAACGTTGTAGAAGTTAGTACCGACGAGGCATTTACTTCAACTATTCAACGCCTCGCCCCTGCAGAATTACTGTATAGCGAAAGCTTCGAAAATGTTCATTTAATTGAGCACATTAAAGGCGCGCGTCGCCGCCCTGAGTGGGAATTTGATTTAGACACCGCCCAGCATTTATTGTGTGAGCAATTTGGTACAAAAGATTTAGTCGGCTTTGGCGTTGATAAAGCCCACTGCGCCTTAGTTGCCGCAGGTTGTTTAATGCAATACGTTAAAGACACTCAACGTATTGCATTACCCCATATTCGTGCCATTACTCTTGAACACAACGAGCATGCCGTTATTTTAGATGCTGCTACTCGTAAAAATTTAGAGCTGACCGTTAATTTATCGGGTGGATTTGAAAACACGCTAGCGCAAGTACTTGATAAAACAGCAACCCCTATGGGATCTCGTTTACTTAAGCGCCGTATTCATACCCCAGTGCGTAATAAAGACGAGCTAAACTCGCGGTTAAACACTATTAGCGCAATTTTAGATGTACAGCTTTGTGGTGAGCTACACGAATCATTAAGAGAAATTGGCGACGTAGAACGTGTTATTGCCCGCCTTGCTTTGTGCACTGCTCGTCCTCGCGATTTAACTCGTTTGCGCAGCGCCTTACAAGCACTTGCACCGCTGCATACTTTATTAAACGATGCCAGCGATCCGCGCATTGCCAGCATTATTAAGCAATCGCCTGAGCTACCTGATTTACAAGCGCTATTAGAGCGTGCAGTAATCGAAAACCCGCCGGTACTTATTCGCGACGGTGGTGTAATTGCCCCTGGTTATAACAGCGAGCTTGATGAATGGCGTAACTTAAGCAAAGGCGCAACCGATGTGCTTGATCAGTTAGAGTTACGAGAGCGTGCACGTACAGGGATCAGTACCCTTAAAATTGGTTATAACCGAGTACACGGCTTTTTTATTGAAGTTAGTCGCGCCAATGCGCATTTAGTGCCTGCCGATTATATTCGCCGCCAAACACTTAAAAATAATGAACGCTATATTATTCCTGAGCTAAAAGAGCACGAAGACAAAGTACTTGGCAGCCAGTCAAAAGCATTAGCGCTCGAAAAGCAGCTTTACGAAGAGCTATTTAGATTTATTGCGCCACATATTGAGCAATTACAAACAATGGCAGCCGCCCTTGCCGACTTAGATGTGCTAAATAACTTAGCAGAGCGTGCACTTACACTTAACTACGCTAAGCCGATACTTTGCGATAACGACAACATAAGCATTAAACAAGGTCGTCATCCTGTGGTTGAGCAAGTAATGAAAGAACCCTTTATTGCCAACCCAGTAGAGCTAAATGCACAACGTAAAATGTTAATAATTACCGGTCCAAACATGGGTGGTAAATCAACCTATATGCGCCAAACTGCACTTATAGTGCTAATGGCTCATATTGGCAGTTACGTACCCGCAGACAGCGCTAAAATAGGCAATATTGACCGTATATTTACTCGCATTGGCGCAAGTGACGATCTCGCCTCAGGGCGTTCTACCTTTATGGTAGAAATGACCGAAACCGCCACGATTTTAAATAATGCCACAGCGCAATCTTTGGTATTAATGGATGAAATTGGCCGCGGAACAAGCACTTACGATGGACTCTCGCTTGCGTATGCTACTGCCGATCATTTAGCGTCAAAAATATCAGCAAAAACCTTGTTTGCCACCCACTACTTTGAGCTAACCGAGCTTGCAGAGCAAACGCCTGGGCTGGTAAATGTGCACCTTGATGCCATAGAGCATAACGACACTATTGCCTTTATGCACACGGTACTTGATGGCGCAGCAAGTAAAAGCTTTGGCTTACAAGTTGCTGCACTTGCTGGCGTACCTAAGTCTGTAATAAATCAGGCAAAACAAAAGCTTAAACTACTCGAAAATCACCAAAGTGTCACCGCGCCTAATATTGAGCAGCAAGCATTTACCTTTAACAATCAAGCCCAACAAATTAGCCCTTCTGAAGTAGAATTGCAGTTAACGGCTATCGATCCTGATAATCTATCACCGCGACAAGCTCACGATTTACTCTATAAATTAAAAGCACTTCTTTAATTTACAAACAAAAAAAGCTGAAGAATAAAACCTTCAGCTTTTTTACACATAACATGGTACTTTATTAAAACTTACGCAAAGTGCTCAAATAAACTCTCTGTGCTTAAGCCTTCTTGTTGCAAAATATCTTTTAAACGACGTAATGCTTCTACCTGAATTTGTCTAACGCGTTCACGGGTTAATCCTATTTCACGGCCAACATCTTCAAGCGTTGATGGCTCATAGCCTAATAAACCAAAGCGACGGGCTAACACCTCACGCTGCTTTGGGTTTAGCTCTCCTAACCAGTCAACAATGTGTTTATTCATATCGTTATTTTGTACTTCGCCCTCAGGACCAACATTGTTGTCATCGGCAATAATATCGAGCAAAGCGGTATCGTTTTCGCCGCCGATCGGCATATCAACCGAGGCTATTTTTTCATTCAAGCGCAGCATTTTGGTGACATCTTCAACCGGCTTATCTAAACAAGCTGCTATTTCTTCGGCGGTTGGTTCATGATCTAATTTTTGAGTTAGCTCGCGCGCGGTACGTAAATATACGTTAAGTTCTTTTACTACATGTATTGGCAAGCGAATAGTGCGCGTTTGATTCATAATGGCGCGTTCTATCGTTTGGCGTATCCACCATGTTGCATAAGTAGAAAATCGAAAGCCACGCTCAGGATCAAACTTCTCTACGGCGCGAATTAAGCCTAAGTTACCCTCTTCAATTAAATCAAGTAACGCTAAACCTCGGTTGTTATAACGACGAGCAATTTTTACTACAAGGCGCAAGTTACTTTCAATCATGCGCTTGCGAGACGCTTCGCACCCTTTTAAAGATTTACGAGAAAAAAACACCTCTTCCTCAGCGCTTAACAACGGAGAAAAACCAATTTCACCTAAATAAAGCTGAGTAGCATCTAAATTTTTAGTGACTTCTTCTTTGACAAAAACGTCATCATCCACAGCTTCAAGCAGCGGTGTTGAATCATCATCAACAGCAGTTTCATCTAATTTATTATCTACGAGGGTGTTTTTATCAACTTTTGCTGCATCAGCCATAAGACTTCTCCTGAGCAAGTTATCAATATCTTTAAAAATTAGGGAAGGTACTTAGCAGGATTTACAGCTTGCCCTCGGTAGCGAATTTCAAAACGAAGTGCCGTTACCGCAGATTCTGTATTTCCTATCTCTGCTATTTTCTGTCCAGCCTTAACTTCCTGTTTTTCTTTAACAAGTAGTTTCGAGTTGTGTGCATAAGCACTCAAGTAGTCGTCATTATGTTTTAAAATAATTAAACTACCATAACCTCGAAGCGCATTACCCGCATAAACCACTGTTCCTTGTGCGGCGGCTAAAACGGCAGCCCCTTTTTTATTAGCAATCTGTAAGCCTTTGTAGCCATTTTCCTTGTTCGAAAAGCGTTGTGTTATTTTGCCTTTTGCTGGCCAAAACCACTGCACTTTACTACTCGACAAATGCTTAGAGTTACTAATTTTTTTATTGGCTTGTTTCTGAACATACCCTCGTTGTTTAGGCTTATCAAGCTCTTTCTTTGATTTATTGTTATTTTTTTGTGAAGTTTTTGAGGCTTTTTTAATAGGAGGAGTATATTTTTTTGTCTTTTTGTATTTTTTTGCTATGGCAGAAAAAGAAATACTCTGCCCGGGGAATATTGTGTAAGGTGCTGGTATTGAATTATTTTTTGCTAAGGTTCTAACATCTTGGCCTGCACTAAATGCTATAGAATAAAGTGTATCGCCTTTTTGAACAGTATATTTATCGCCATTAATGTTAATTTTTCTGCCGTAATTATTAACATCATTATTTAAACTACTGACAGGCGCCGGAACATGGCTAGACGAGCAAGCAAAGAGCAAAATACTAATAAATAAAGCAACATAACATTTTATTTGTTTATTCACTGTATTTAGCTCCTTATGTTAATAACATTATTTTATAGTGCTTAACGTAATAAAATGTATGCAACTGCAATTAAAAGCACAACTGCCCATCCAAGCACTTCAATGTATTGACGTAATTTTTGCTCCATTTTAACACCGCCCCACTTCATCAGTGCAGCAACTAAAAAGAACCGAGCGCCTCGCCCTACTGCAGACGCAATTAAAAACGGCAAAAATGCCATTTGTAATACCCCTGCGCCTATAGTAAATACTTTATAAGGAATAGGCGAAAAACCGGCTATAAATACCACCCACACGCCATAGTTTTTAAACCAATCAAGTGCAATATCAAATTTATCTTGCCAGTGCATTTGTACTATAAGTGGCTCAACAACCGGTTCAAATAACCAAAAGCCAAGTAAATAACCTACTATGCCACCAACAACAGACGCTATAGTGGCAAAACTTGCAAACCGCCATGCTTTTTTAGGCTGAGCAAGCGACATTGGTGCCAGCATTACATCAGGAGGGACAGGAAAAAACACAGACTCTGCAAAGCTCATTGCAGCTAAATAACGCTCAGCATGACGGTGCTTAGCCCACACTAGAGCCATATCGTATAACTTAGTAAACAACTTCAAAATGAATTCCTATTCAATATCACCAGCGACTAGCGGTACAAATCTAACCGGCGCAATTACGTGTTCTGTGTAGTTATTGCCATTGCGAATAACCATAGTTAATTTTTGCTCTTGCTCGCCAATTGGGGCAAGTAACACACCACCATCAGCTAATTGAACTAATAGATCTTGCGGGATTTTAGCCGCGGCTGCGGTGACTATAATGCCGTTAAACGGCGCTTGCGACTCCCAACCTTGCCAGCCATCGCCATGTTTCATTGCCACATTATATAAATCGAGCTGATGTAAACGACGCTTAGCTTGCCACTGCAATGCTTTAATACGCTCTACTGAGTAAACCTTGGTAAATATTTTAGCTAGTATTGCCGTTTGATAACCCGATCCCGTGCCTATTTCTAGCACCTTGTCGCGCACACCAGCTAAGTGCAACAGTTCGGTCATACGCGCCACAATATAAGGCTGCGAAATAGTTTGCCCTTGGCCTATTGGTAACGCAGTATTTTGATACGCTTTATGTTGCAGCACGTCACCCACAAATATATGTCGTGGTATTTGTGCAATCGCATCTAGTACTTGCGTATCCTCAACACCTTCACGCTGTAATAGCGCTGATAGCGCCTTGGCGCTGCGGGTATAATTAGCCAGCACGGTTTATCTCCAAATCAGCTAACCACTCCCCTACCGCTTTAATGCTCTCGTTAGCGGTCATATCAACACTCAGTGGGGTAACCGAGGCATAGCCATTATTAATTGCATGAAAATCGGTACCTTCACCTGCATCACTTTCTGTCCCTAAAGATCCGTACCAGTAAATATCTCGACCCCAAGGATCGGTTTGCTTGGTCATGGTTTCGGCTTTATGGCGCGCACCCAAACGCGTTACCTGCACGCCTTTTAATTCGCTTAGAGGAATGTCGGGTACATTAATATTTATAATTTGATCTTTTGGTAGCGGATGCGACGCTAAACCTTTAATAATACTTATAGTTACCGCTGCCGCCGTTTCAAAATGCTCGCCGTGGTGCGAACACAAAGACACCGCAATAGCAGGCAAACCTAAATGGCGTCCTTCGGTTGCTGCAGCTACCGTGCCTGAGTACAAAGTGTCGTCACCTAAATTAGCGCCGTGGTTTATACCTGCGACCACTAAATCGGGCATTTCATCAACAAGCTGGTTAACGCCTAAATGCACACAGTCAGTAGGTGTACCATTAACCGATATAAAGCCATTTTCAAGCTTTGTAGCACGCAGTGGGTTAAGCAAAGTTAACGAGTTACTTGCACCACTGCAGTTTCGGTCGGGGGCAACTAAAGTGACCTCGGCAATTTGCATTAATGCTTGATATAACACCGCAATACCTTTAGCGCCTACACCATCGTCGTTACTTAATAGGATCTTCATCTTTGCTGTCCTTTTCTTTTCGCTCGCGTGGGCTTGCGTCTGTGTAATCCACCAGCTCACGTAATAATGCCGTAGCAAAACAGCCTTTTGGTAAACCAAAACTTAACTTCAAAGTGCTTTCATCTATGGTTTCTACGCTAAAATCTTGCGGGATTAAACGCAGCATTCTGCGCTCATTTTTTAGCCCTAACTCGCCTAAACCATCGCACCAAGACTGATAAGGCCCAAGCCATACTTTTTCTTGTTCGGTGAGCCCTTTTTCGCTTTTACCTACCATAGGTGCCGACATCATAATATCGCCAGAGGCTAAGCGGGCAATATTTTCATCGCTAATAGCGTCTTCAAAAAAGGCGTTACTGCCGCTGAGCATAAATACTTCACGGTGCATGGTTTTAGCTAAACCATGCTCCTTTACTCGTAAACTTACGAGTTGATTAAATACATGCGAGCGCGCTGCAGAAATAATAATACCGCGTAATTTTTTATCGCGAATACGCTCACCTGCAAACATTTTTTCAGCCATTACCAGGTTATGGCCATCACGGCCAAAGCGTTGCTCGCCAAAATAGTTAGGCACGCCACTGCGTACCGCATTAATACGGCACAAAATATCCAGAGGATCGGTAACATTGCGCAGCGTAATAGTAAATTTATTACCTTTATGACAGCCCGTTCTCAGTTTACGTTCGTGGCGTTGCTGCGATACAACAAACACGCTTTCGCTGTTTAAATCACTAAAATCAATCGGTTTTTTAATGGGTACTTTTACACTAAACCACTGCGAACACACTCCGTGGCGATCTTTCATCCCGGCATAACTTACATCGCGTGGTGATACCCCAGCTCGCTGCGCAATTAACTTTGCTACGTACTGGGTGTTTTCGCCTTTTTTTACTACTTGCAAACATACATGCTCGCCGCTACCGGTAAACTCAATGCCTAAGTCTTCATCTACCATAAAGTCTTCGGCTGTGGTTTTAAAGTCAGCTTTTGATAACGGTGCGCCGTATAAATAATTTAAATCGCTCATGCGTTTGTTTTACTCATTGACTCTTTGTTCATAATTACCACTGCATGGCTCGAAATACCTTCTTTTCGCCCTTCAAAACCGAGCTTTTCGGTGGTTGTAGCTTTAACATTTATTTGCGATAGTTCGCAGTTTAAATCACTTGCAAGGTTGCTACGCATAGCTTGAATATGAGGCAACATTTTTGGCGCTTGTGCCACTATAGTTACATCTCCATTGCCCAATACATAACCTTGCTCTTTAGCTAAGCTCACCACATGACGCAGTAATATTCGGCTGTCGATATTTTCATATTCACTGGCCGTATCTGGAAAGTGTTTACCAATGTCGCCCATTGCAAGCGCGCCTAAAATAGCATCGCACAGAGCATGAATAGCAACATCGCCGTCGGAGTGCGCTAAAAAACCTTGCGGATAATCAATCTTTTCGCCGCCGATAGTTAATGGGCCAACACCGCCAAATTTATGCACGTCAAAACCATGACCAATTCGTATCATAATGCATTCTCGTTTTGTTGTTTTTGAAGTAAAAAACCAGCCAAGTCTAAATCCTCAGGAGTGGTTATTTTAATATTATCGCTACGCCCTGGTATTAATTTTACTGGCTTGTTAGCCCATTCAATGGCGCTTGCTTCGTCGGTAATAACTGCGCCGCTTGCCAGTGCATTTTGCAGCGCATTTTTAAGATCTTCGTATTTAAAAAACTGCGGAGTAAGGGCTTGCCATAAATCATCTCGGGGTACGGTTTGCTCAGCATAAATATGGCCACGTTTTATAGTGTCTTTTACTTTACTGGCTAAAATTCCGCCTTCATCGGCGCTTATACACTCATTTATAAGTGTATTTATGTCGTCAATAGTAACTAGCGGGCGGGCAGCATCGTGCACAAGTACCCAGTCAGGCGGGTTGGCGGCTAAAAAAAGCAAACTATTTAAAACGGAATCTGCACGCTCTTTACCGCCACAAGTACGCACAATGCGCGCATCAATCACTGGCAATTGCTCAAAGTAAGGATCGTTTTCATTTAGGGCTACAACAATTGTATTAAGCTGCGCTAAAGCAGATAATTTTGTGAGCGTATGCTCTAAAATAGTTTTACCTGCTAATTTAATATACTGTTTAGGTGCATTATGTTTCATTCTGCTACCAACCCCGGCAGCAGGTATAATGGCAGCTATAGTTGGTTTATTTGTCATATTATTGTTGAGCTGGTAAAACACGTATAAATGTTTCGCCCGCTTTAATCATTCCTAATTCGTTACGTGCGCGCTCTTCTATGCCTTCATGGCCAAGCTTTAAATCTTCTATATCGGCGGTTAATACTTTATTGCGTTTAATCAATTTTTCGTTAGTTTGTAAATGAGATGCAACCGCACTTTTTAAACGTGTGTAGTCTTGTACGCCATTATGGCCAAACCACAATCTATACTGCACAAACAGTGCTAAACATAACAAGCCAACCTGAAAAAACCGCATTTAACACTCCTTATTTAAAATTCAAATAAACTTATTTAATTAACCAAGTTACGTTTTTAATCGTTTTACATTGCGCCAATTTATACTTCCTGCCAGTAGCATTTCGCGCAGCGATAAAACCCGTGGCAAACAACGCTTTGAAAACTGCCATTGGTGCCCGCAACACGCCGCGGTTAATGACACTTTACTCGGCGTTAATAATTGCGCGTTTGGCAGCTCAAGTCCCTGCCCCGAAAACGCAAACCAACCTAGCTCATTACAATGCACTTTATTGTCGCTTACTTGGTCTAGGCTGTCTATTCTAACGCGAATTTGCTCATCACTACGCACTAAAATAGGGATTATTAACCCGACTTTGGCATTATGTTGATAAAAAAGTTCATTTGCTTGAATGTTAATCTCTGGTGGGGTCGGTTTTTGCTTTGCAAGCCAAGAGCCATTTTGCGAATCTAGTTTAAAAGGCGAGCTTGTATTAGCAACTAATGTGGCAGCACGTTCAATGTAATAAGGTAGACTTTTTAATTGGCGACGCAGCCTATCGCTATTAGGCTCAGCGACTAAACGCTGAACCTCACGTTGATAAAATGCATTACACAATTGTGCATATAACACTTTTTTTGCATCGGCTTGCCACATTTCAACTTGTTGTGGCGCGCCAACAGGCTCATTTTTTGCTGCCAATTGCCGTACTCAAAAACACTTAGGTAAATGTTTTATAACACAGTACTGCATAATTTTTAAGCGCCGAGTGCTAAATTAAGCGCTTGGCTTTTCACCTAATTTAGCTATGCCCGACTCTAAAAACTGCACTACAGTATTGCGTTTTTTACCTATGAGTAAACTGCCGTCGGCTAAAAACATAAAGTTTTGCCAGTTGCGTTTAAACACATCAAAGGTGGTTTCAATAATATTGTCGCGTGCCATGCAAAAATAAACAGTGGTATTAGCTTGCCAATCTAAGTGCGCTAAAATAGCTTCGGGAAGTTGTTCATCGCCGTTTTCCCATGCGCTTTCCCAGTTTACTTCTTGGCTATAACTTTCATCTTGACCACACCAATCTGTTTTATCAAAAAAATCAGGGTGATCAAACTCACGGCTCACCATAGTTGTCCACAGTACAGCTGCGCGCTCAAGGCTCATAGGTTTAATGTTTGCAGCATCGTCGGCTGAAACAGGCATGTCTTTATGGCGAAAAACCCATGCTTTTTTGTAATCATCTAGCGTAATATAGTTCATAGTATTGGCAAATTAGTTAGCATTAAAAGTGCAGAAACAAATTATACAAGAGATCAAAACATGACTACAGCAATAAAACCAATTTCCCTCAAATCAGGCATATACCAACACTACAAAGGGGCACAGTACAAAGTGCTTTATGTAGCCACTCACAGCGAAACCAGTGAGCAACTGGTAATTTACCAAGCGCTATACGGTGAGTTTGGTATATGGGCACGCCCTTTAGAAATGTTTAGCGAAACAGTTGAAAAAGACGGCAAAACTATTCCTCGGTTTAGCTACCTTGGTGAAGCCGGTTAACTATGGCATGATAGGATTATAAAAACTCATCTGACCTGTGACGAAAAGAAGGTAATAAAGTGCAATTTAATTCAACCGACAATTACATCGCCAGCTCTGCGCTTAAGCAAGCTGTAAACGCGGCTATTATGCTCGAAAAGCCACTTTTAATTAAAGGTGAGCCGGGGACAGGTAAAACCATGCTAGCTGAAGAGCTGGCAAAAAGTTTAGATACCGAACTTATTCAGTGGCACATTAAATCGACCACCAAAGCGCAGCAAGGTTTGTATGAATACGATGCGGTTTCGCGCCTGCGCGACAGCCAGCTGGGCGACGAGCGCGTACACAATATTAGTAACTACATAGTCAAAGGCAAACTGTGGCAAGCATTTACTTACGCCGACCAACACGGTAAACGCCCTGTATTATTAATAGATGAAATAGACAAAGCCGATATTGAGTTTCCAAACGATCTACTGTTAGAGCTCGATAAAATGGAATTTCATGTTTACGAAACCAGCGAGCGAGTAGTAGCAAAAGAGCGCCCTATTGTGATCATCACCTCTAATAACGAAAAAGAGCTGCCCGACGCATTTTTACGCCGCTGCTTTTTTCATTACATTGATTTTCCATCTGCCGATGAAATGCAGCAAATTATTGACGTGCACTACCCTAACGTTAAGCAAGATTTAGTACGCCAAGCACTCGAAGTGTTTTTTAACCTACGCGAAGCAAACGGTCTTAAAAAGAAGCCATCTACCAGCGAATTACTCGACTGGTTAAAGCTCCTTATGGCAGAAGATATAGACGCAAAAACACTCCACGACAAAGCTAAAAAAGGCGGTTTAATGCCAATGTTTGGCGCATTACTTAAAAATGAGCAAGACATAAGCCTAATCGAAAAACTCGCGTTTATGAGCCGCTAGGGCCTGTTGACCTTTCAGGATTAAAATTTGTTCTAACTAAGGACGATTTAATCGTGGCGCGAGGTTTGTAACCTAGTGGGCTAAGTAAAAGCCGAGCAACAAAGAGTTAATCGTCCCTAGGACGAACCTTCAGGCAGCGCGTGTTTGGTATTTATGCTGCGTTATCGCCTATTTATGGGGAATAACCACACTACATAGGCTCTGCCTTGCCTAAATACCAAACACACTGCTGCAAATTTAACCTCGAAAGATAAACAGGCCCTAACATGTTAATACAGTTTTTTTTCACGCTGCGTAAATACCGTTTACCGGTAAGCCTACGCGAGTTGCTTGATTTAATTAACGCCTTAAAAAAGGGTGTTATATTTGCCGACGTAGACGCCTTTTACCATTTAGCACGCACCATAATGGTAAAAGACGAAACCCACTTTGACCGCTTCGACAAAGCCTTTAGCGACTACTTTAGTGGTATTGCCGACCTTGATTTGCTCGAGAGCTTAAAGCAACAGCACAACTTACCAGAAGATTGGCTGCGTAAAGAGTTTGAAAAAAACCTTAGCGATGAAGAAAAAGCCCAACTAAAAGCCATGGGTGGCCTCGACGAGCTAATGAAAACCCTAAAAGAGCGCTTAGAAGAGCAACAAAAACGCCACGCAGGCGGTAATAAATGGGTTGGCACCGGCGGCACCTCACCTTTTGGTGCTTATGGTTATAACCCCGAAGGAGTACGCATAGGCCAAGACGGCAACCGTAACCGCCAAGCAGTAAAAGTGTGGGATAAACGCGAATATCGCAATTTAGACTCCGACCGTGAAATTGGCTCGCGTACTATTAAACTTGCCCTTAAAAAACTGCGTAAATTTGCCCGCACTGGCGCCAGCGACACGCTAGATTTAAACGAGACCATTCGCGCTACCGCAAAACAAGGCGGCATGCTTGACGTAAAAATGGCACCAGAGCGCCACAATGCAGTAAAAGTACTCATGCTGTTTGATATTGGCGGCTCAATGGATGACTACATTCATACCTGCGAAGAATTATTTAGCGCCGCCCATGGCGAATTTAAACACTTAGAGTTTTACTACTTTCATAACTGCCTATACGAAAATGTTTGGCAAGACAACCAGCGCCGCCACTCAAACGTAATAGACACCATGACGCTAATTAATAAGTTTACCAGCGACTACAAAGTAATATTTGTAGGCGATGCCACTATGGGCCCGTACGAAATAGCCTACCCCGGCGGCTCGGTAGAGCACTACAACGAAGAACCCGGCAGTGTATGGTTACAACGTGTCACAAATCACTTTGATAAAGTGGCTTGGCTCAACCCACAACCGGTTGAACACTGGCCGTACTATCAATCAATAGGTTTTATTAAAGAGCTGATGAACAACCGCATGTATGCGCTGAGTTTAGATGGAATAAGTAGAGCGATAAAAGAGCTGAGTTAAAATAAATTAGCAACTACTTCTAAATCTATAGTGCTTAGAAGTAGTTGAGCTATATGATTTTGTTATAAACATTCGTTTTCTGAGTAATAATTTACCAGATTATTAGATAGTATATCCCAGTTAAAACCTTTCCCACTATTTACGGTAAGTGGTTTTAAAATACTAAAATCTAATAAACATGATTTAATGCCATTTCCATACACTCCATAAATCGAGCTTTCTAGTATTTGAACGTTTTGTTCGGATTTAAAAAATACCCTTGCTAAAAGTTCAAATGAAAATGTTTTTATTACTTCTGAATTAGAATTTTTGAAAATTTTATAAAACGAATGCCCCATAGATTCCAGTATATTATCGTAGCTTTGAGTGCTTTTGCTTTCAAAAATATGTTCAAATACTTTAATTTGGCTATTTAATATCTCAAATATGAAATAGCCAGCTCTGCTTTCGAATTCACAATTTTTTTGAACCCTCGCTGCATTTTCGTTAGAGAGTTCAATCAATTGCTCTACAATTTTTGTTAGTACCCAGCTAGGATGTCGAGAAGAAAATGATTGTTCTTTTTTGCTTACTTCAACTGAAGAATGGAATACGCAGTCTATATAAAAATTTAATCGTGTTTGCTTTATAAATGAGTCATTTGGTATGTACTCATGTGCCTCAACAAGTTGATTTTTGTTATTTAAAATATACGTTTTTACTATACTTTCTAGCCTATCAAAAAACTTAGATTTATCAATAAAACCAGCATTTCCAATAGACTCATCTAATAAAGGAGAAAATCCAAGAATATTTTCATAAAAATAGTAATCTTCAAAGAAAGTCTCTAACTCATGTTTAAAGTGTGAAGAACTTATTAATATTTCAATATCCTCTTCTGAAAAGTCATTTCCAGTAAGTGAAATGAGTTCGAATGCAACTCTAGGATTATTTTTCAGGATATGAGCTTTAACTCTAGAGGTGAAAAATTCTTTTTTTCAGTACTTCAATTAATTTTTCTTGCCTGCTGCTTAATCTACTAAGTTGCTCAAATTTAGTTAAGGGAACTATAAGAAAGTGGTACTTGAAAAAGTTTTTGGCACTCAATGACTCTTGTTTAAGCTGCTCATTGGTGAGGGCAATTAATGGTTCGTTAAAGTAGTTTGATATATCTTGATTTAATAACTTTACCCTTAGTGATTTAAATAAAGTTTCCTTAATCAAATAACGTTTCAAAGTACAAAGATTTCTATTTAATAAGGAGTCAATGAGGCTCATCTTTTGTTCGTATTTAATATCATTTGAAATTGCATCAATAAGGTGAGGTATCTGGTTTTCTCTGATTGATTTAGCTAAAATCAATTTAAAGATATACCCCAGAAAAAGAATCGAAATAAGCAGTAAAGCACTTTCTTGATCAAAGCCTTTTATCCATTTTAAAGGTATTATTATTCCCCAAGCAGAAAAAACATCATAAAGCAGGAAATAAGTAGAAAACGAACAAAATAATAGAAAAATGGAACACGTAACTTTTGATTTAAGATTAAGTGATAATTCTAATTTTTTATCTTCAGGTAATAAGGTGATTATTGCAGCTAGCACCGCGAATAAAGGTAAGCGCGTAATTAGCCCCACATACCAATGTTAATGGCACCTATGCATAATTTACTCAGCATATTAACCTGAGGTA